>DATDDW010000219.1:0-6094 GCA_036523615.1 Sphingomicrobium sp. | reverse complement strand
GGAAGGAATGGCTCGCGTTCCGCTTCGTTTCGGACCACGCCAGCGTTCTGCCCAAGGCATTCGACGATGCGCGCTTCGCCTTCTACTCGAAGGAGCTCGCCGGCGTTCAGGAGCAGCGCGAGCGCTGGAAGCGCGGCGTTGCGGCGGTCAACGGCGCGCTCGGCGAGGGCGTCGGCAAAATCTACGTCCAGACCCACTATCCCGCTGAGTCAGAGCGGCAGATGACCGAGCTCATCGGCAATCTCGAGGACGCGTATCGCGAGCGGATCAGCAACAACAGCTGGATGGACGAAGCGACCCGCAAGGCGGCGTTGGAGAAGCTCGCCGCGTTCGAGCCGCGCATCGGTCACCCGGTCAAATATATCGACTATTCAACGCTGAAGGTCGTCAAGGGCGACGCGCTCGGCAACGCGATGCGCGCCGCGGACTTCGACTGGAAGCTCCAGCTCAGGCGCTTCCCCAGGCCGGTTGATCGGACGCTGTGGGAAATGACCCCGCAGACGATCAACGCTTACTACAATCCGCTGGCCAACCAGATCACCTTCCCGGCCGCGATCCTGCAGCCGCCGTTCTTCGATCCCAACGCGGATGCGGCGGCGAACTACGGGGCGATCGGCGCGGTGATCGGGCACGAGATGGGCCACGGCTTCGACGATGAAGGCCGCAAGTTCGACCCGAAGGGCGCGCTTCGTGACTGGTGGACGCCGGCGACGACCAAGGCCTACACCACGCGCACCGACGCGCTGGTCAAGCAGTACAGCGCCTTCAGCCCGTATCCGGGCGTCAACGTCAACGGCAAGCTGACGCTGGGCGAAAACCTGGGCGACCTATCGGGTGTCGAGGCTGCCTATGCGGCGTACAAGAAGTACACCGCCAAGCATGGCGAGCCGCCGGTGATCGACGGCTTCACCGGCGACCAGCGCTTCTTCATCGCTTACGCCCAGGCGTGGCAGGAGAAGGACCGCGAGGATGCCGAACGGCAGCAGATCCTCACCGATCCGCACAGCCCGGGCAAGTATCGGGTGAACGGGATCGTCCGTAACATCGACGCCTGGTACAAGGCGTTCAACGTGCAGCCGGGCGACAAGCTCTATCTGCCGCCGGAGCAGCGCGTCCACATCTGGTAAGCGGCTAGGAAAAGCGGCGCTGCCCGGCTACGGGCGGCGCCGTGGCTGCTTCGATCCACCCACTCAACGAGCAGCGCGAGCCCTCGCTCGACGCGCTGATGGCGCTCGTCGCCGGCGATATGAACGGCGTCAACGCCGTCATCCTCGAGCGCATGCAGAGCAAGGTTGCGCTGATCCCCGAGCTCGCCGGCCATTTGATCGCCGGCGGCGGGAAACGGATGCGGCCAATGCTGACGCTCGCTTGCGCAGCGCTGCTCGGCTACCCCGGAACGCGCCATCACAAGCTCGCGGCTTCGGTCGAGTTCATCCACACCGCCACGCTGCTCCACGACGACGTCGTCGACGGCTCGGGCATGCGCCGGGGCAAGCGCACCGCCAACCTCATCTGGGGCAATCCGGCGAGCGTCCTCGTCGGCGATTTCCTGTTCAGCCGTGCCTTCGAGCTGATGGTCGAGGACGGCAGCCTCAAGGTGCTGCGGATCCTCAGCCACGCCTCCGCGGTCATCGCCGAGGGCGAGGTCGAGCAGCTGACCGCGCAGCGCCAGATTGGCACCGCCGAGGAACAGTATCTCGACATCATCAGCGCCAAGACCGCCGCTCTGTTCGCCGCCGCATGCCGGGTCGCGCCGGTGGTTGCCGAAGCGAGCGAAGACGCCGAGCTCACGCTCGAGACCTTCGGCCGCAACCTCGGCATCGCCTTCCAGCTTACCGACGACGTGATCGACTATGCGTCCGACGCCGCGACCATGGGCAAGGGCGTCGGCGACGATTTCCGCGACGGCAAGGTGACGCTGCCGGTGATCCTCGCCTACGCGCGCGGCAGCGGGGCGGACCGCGAGTTTTGGCGCGCGGCGATCGCCGGCGAAAGGGTCGATGACGAGGACCTCGCGCGGGCGACCGGGCTGCTCCAGTCTACCGACGCGCTCGCGGACACGAACGAGCGCGCACGCCAGTACGGCCGCCGGGCGATCGACGCGCTGGCGATGTTCCCTTCGAGCAAAGCCAAGGCGGCGCTGGTCGAAGCGGCCGAATTCGCCGTCGCGCGAGCCTACTGACGCGCTTGACGCGCTTGATTTGCACGCACGTCTTTGCCACCGCCGCGACATGACCATCGCGCGCGTCTCCGAGCTCGAGCGCAAGACGACGCAGTCGGGCAAGGCGAATACGGGCCGCTGGCTGCTCGAGTTCGAGCGGCAGCAGCCGCTTCGTCCGGACCCGCTGACCGGCTGGAACGGGTCGGGCGACACGAACACGCAGGTGCGGCTCACCTTCGCCACGAAGGACGCCGCGATCGCGTATTGCGACAAGCACGGGCTCCGATACCACCTCGTTCCCGCGCCCCCGGTGAAGCTCAAGATCCAGGCCTACGCCGACAATTTCCGTTGAGCTAAGCTCCTAGAGCAGGCAGACTGCCCCCGCCGAGCTAGGGGGAAGGCTGCGTTCCAGTGCTGTTTGGCTGGTTGTCGGAACCAGGCCTGAAGCGATCAAACTGGCTCCTGTCGCCCAGGCGCTCGCTGCGCGTGGCTTACCGCCGCGCCTGATCTTCACCGGCCAGCACGAGGGCCTCGACCCTGCCGAGTTCGGCCTCGACCATTATGCCGCCGACCATCTCGGCTGTCCCGGTAAGGAAGATCCGCACCGGCATGTGCGCAACATCACCGCGGCGATTGCGCCGCTGCTGTGCGAGCCGCCCGAGCTGCTAGTCGTCCAGGGGGACACATCGAGCGCGCTCGGCGCCGCGCTGGCGGCATTCACCGCGGGCGTGCCGGTCGCCCACGTCGAAGCCGGGCTTCGCACCCACGACCCGTCGCTGCCGTGGCCGGAGGAAGAATATCGCACCGCGATCGACGCCCACGCCGACCTGCTGTTCGCGCCGACGGAGCGAGCCGCGGCAAACCTCCAGGCCGAAGAAGTCGCCGGCCGGGTGCACCTGACCGGCAATAGCGGCATCGACGCTCTCATTGCCGTCGAAGCGAGCTTGCCCGCGCCCTCGCTACGTGAAAGCGGACGGCCGCGCATTCTCGTCACCTGTCACCGCCGCGAAAGCTGGGACGACGGGCTCCAGTCGATCGCGGCCGCGCTGGCCGACATTGCCGGGAGCGGCAAGGCGGAGATCGATGTGATTCTGCACCCCAATGAACATGTCGCAGCGACACTGCGTCAGTCGCTCTCCTCGAAGCGTGGCATTTCGCTCGTCCCGCCCTGCAGCCATCGCGAGCTCGTCCGGCGGATGCGCGATGCCGACCTCGTGCTCAGCGATTCGGGCGGAATGCAGGAAGAGGCACCGGCGCTCGGAACCCCGATCCTCGTGCTGCGCGAGAAAACCGAGCGGCCCGAGGCGATCGAGAGTGGCAACGCGGTACTTGTCGGCACCTCGGCCGAGCGGATCGCCGCCGAGGTCCGCCGCCTCATCGACGACCCCCCCGCGCGCCATGCGATGGGGAGGCCTGCATTCCCCTTCGGCGACGGCCGCGCGGCACCGCGCATCGCCCAGGTCATCGAGGAGTGGCTTGAACCCCGTCGCAAAATCGCACAGCCGCCGGGCCTTCAGGGAACGCGATCCTGCTGAAGTCGTTATGTTTTCGAAACGAGAGTGGGTGCGGTTTGCGGGTTGGAGCGGCGGATTTTTTCAGGAAGCGGAAACCAATTCCTCTGATAAATTGCCCGAATCGCAGCCGGGGGGCTGCGCTGGTGCAACCTGGGTGGGGGGAGAAAAGCCACACGGAGAGTTGAGTGAACATCCAGGCCCCGCGCGAATTCATCGATCGCCGTCAGCTCGTCAGCGCCCTTCGCGCGCTGAGGCGCGGCGATTTCTCTGTGCGCCTCCCCGAGGATGTCGCCGAAGGTGTCGACGGCGAGATCGCCAGCCTCTTCAATGAAGTGGTTTCCCTCAATGAAGAGATGACGCAGGAATTCGAGCGTCTCTCCAAGGTCGTCGGCAAGGAAGGCAAGATCAGCCAGCGCGGCCGCGTGAAGAATGCCCGCGGCGGCTGGGAAACGGCGATCCGCTCGGTCAACGAGCTGATCGAGGACATGGTCCAGCCGACCGCCGAGGTCTCACGCGTGATCGGCGCCGTCGCCAAGGGCGACCTTTCCCAATCGATGTCGGTCGAAATCGACGGCCGCCCGCTGCGCGGCGAGTTCCTGCGCATCGGCAAGGTCGTCAACACCATGGTCGAGCAGCTGGCGAGCTTCGCCTCGGAAGTGACCCGCGTCGCGCGCGAAGTGGGCACCGAAGGCAAGCTCGGCGGGCAGGCGAAGGTGAAGGGCGTCGCCGGCACCTGGAAGGACCTGACCGACAACGTCAACGCGATGGCCACCAACCTGACCGGCCAGGTGCGCAACATCGCCGAAGTGACCACCGCCGTCGCCCGCGGCGACCTCTCGAAGAAAATCACCGTCGAGGTGAAGGGCGAGATCCTCGAGCTCAAGAACACCATCAACGTGATGGTCGATCAGCTGAACGGCTTCGCCTCGGAAGTGACGCGCGTCGCGCGCGAAGTCGGCACTGAAGGAAAGCTCGGCGGCCAGGCCCGGGTCGAAGGCGTCGCCGGCACCTGGAAGGACCTGACCGACAACGTCAACTTGATGGCCGACAATCTGACCGGCCAGGTGCGCAACATCGCCGAAGTGACGACGGCCGTCGCCAAGGGCGACCTGTCGAAGAAGATTACCGTCGACGTGAAAGGCGAAATCCTCGAGCTCAAGAACACCATCAACACGATGGTGGACCAGCTAAACGGCTTCGCTTCCGAAGTGACTCGCGTTGCGCGCGAAGTCGGCACCGAAGGAAAGCTCGGCGGCCAGGCCGCCGTGCCGGGCGTCGCCGGAACCTGGGCCGACCTTACCGACAATGTGAACGCGATGGCGGCGAACCTGACGGGCCAGGTCCGCAACATCGCCGAGGTGACCACGGCCATCGCGCGCGGCGACCTCTCCAAGAAGATCACCGTCGACGTGAAGGGCGAGATCCTCGAATTGAAGGACACCATCAACACGATGGTCGACCAGCTCAATTCCTTCGCCTCGGAAGTGACGCGCGTGGCGCGCGAGGTGGGTTCGGAGGGCAAGCTCGGTGGCCAGGCGCAGGTCGAAGGCGTCGCCGGCACCTGGGCGGACTTGACCGACAATGTGAACCTGATGGCAGGCAATCTGACGGCGCAGGTGCGCAACATCGCCGAGGTGACGACGGCCGTCGCCAAGGGCGACCTGTCGAAGAAGATCACTGTCGACGTCCGCGGCGAGATCCGCGAGCTCAAGGACACCATCAACACGATGGTTGATCAGCTGAACTCATTCGCCTCCGAGGTGACCCGCGTAGCCCGCGAAGTGGGTTCGGAGGGCAAGCTCGGCGGCCAGGCGCAGGTCGAGGGCGTCGCCGGCACCTGGGCCGACCTCACCGACAATGTGAACCTTATGGCCGGCAACCTGACCGGCCAGGTCCGCAACATCGCCGAGGTGACGACTGCGGTGGCTCGAGGTGACTTGTCCAAGAAGATCACCGTCGACGTCCGCGGCGAAATCCTCGAGCTCAAGAACACAATCAATACGATGGTCGACCAGCTCAATTCGTTCGCTTCGGAAGTGACCCGCGTCGCGCGCGAAGTGGGCTCGGAAGGGAAGCTCGGCGGCCAGGCGCAAGTGGAGGGCGTCGCCGGCACCTGGGCCGACCTCACCGACAGCGTGAACCTGATGGCCGGCAACCTCACCGGCCAGGTGCGTAACATCGCCGACGTGACCACCGCGGTGGCGAAGGGCGACCTGTCGAGGAAGATCACGGTGGACGTTAAGGGCGAGATTCTCGCCCTCAAGAACACCATCAACACCATGGTCGACCAGCTAAACGCTTTCGCCTCCGAGGTGACCCGCGTCGCGCGCGAGGTCGGTACGGAGGGCAAGCTCGGCGGTCAGGCGCAGGTGCCTGGCGTCGGCGGCACGTGGAAGGACCTCACCGACAACGTGAATGC
>DATDDW010000218.1:0-2635 GCA_036523615.1 Sphingomicrobium sp. | reverse complement strand
ACCTCGATCGGCATGCCCAGCTTCTCGAGCTCAGGCCTCACCTTCGCCGCGTCGGCGACGACGATCCACACGAAGCCCTTGGGGTCGAGCGCGGCGCGCGCCGCCTGGTCGAGCGAGGCCGGCGTCTGCGCGCGATATTCGGGCGCCAGCGTCTCGTAATAATTGTCGGGCCGCTTCAGCCGGTCGATCTCCATCACGGCGCCGAGCATCGCGCCCGAGGTCTCGAACTCACCGGGCAGTCGGTTGATATCGTTGGCGACGGTGCGGTCGCGCTCTTCTTGCGTGACGCCCTTGCTGGTGAGGAAGTCGGTCAGCTGTTTGTTGAGCTCGGCGAGCGAATCGGCGGTCTTGTCGGCCTGCACGGGCGCCGAGACGATATACGGCACCGCATGCTCGAGGATCTCCTCGTCGCCGCTCACCCCGTACGACCAGCCCTTGTCCTCGCGCAGGTCCATGTTGAGCCGCGACAGGAAAGTCCCGCCGAGCACTTCGTTGGCGGTGTCGAACGGAACGATGTCGCCCCTGGGGTCGAGCGGCAGGAGCTGGGCGCCGACGATGCTCGACTGCGGCGATCCGGGCCGGTTGACGAGCAGGATCTTAGGCGCCGACGGGCGCGGCGGCAGCGCAGCGAAGATCTTCTCGCCCTTGGCGACGGCCGGCGCCGTCCAATTGCCGAAGCGCGCCTCGATCAGCGGCTGGATGTCCGCGAGCGGGCGGTCGGAAACGACGAAGATCTTCACATTGTCCGGCCGCAGCCAGCGCTGCTCGAAGCCGATGAAGTCGGCGCGCTGGAACTTGGCGATCGCCGCCGGGTCGCCGCCGTTGGGCCCGCCATAGGGATGCGTTGGGCCGTAAAGTGCGCCGGGCAGAACGCGCTGCGCGACCCGCGTCGGGTCCTTCTGCTGCTGCGCGATGGACGTCAGCCGCTGCGCCCGAAGCCGCTCGATGTCGTCTTGGCGGAACGCGGCGTCGGTCGTGATCTCCTTCATCAGGTCGAGCGACGGCCCGAGGTTGGGCGTAAGCGCGTTGAGCATCACGTAGGAGCGGTCGGCGCCGCTGCTCGCGCCGACCTGCGCGCCGAGCCTTTCCTCGGCCTCTGCGATCTGCTGCGAGCTCTTGGTCGTCGTGCCTTCGTCGAGCAAATCGGTGGTCATCATCGCGAGGCCGCGCTGCTGCGGGCTGTCGGCTGCCGAGCCGGCGTCGAACGCCAGGGCGATCTGCGTCATCGGCACCGCATTGCGCTGCACGTAATCGAGCGGGATGCCGTTCGACAGCTTGGTGTGGGTGATCGGCGGGAAGTCGAGCGCGGAAAGCTGCCCGACGGGCGGGATCGGGCGCTTGCCCTTGACCGCGCCCTCGTCCTTTGACGCGGCCGCCTTCACCACCGGCTTCGCTTCCTCATAAGCCGGCCTCTCGCCGGGCGAGAGGGTGATGGCCAGCGCCGGGCGCTTGAGCCAGCGCTGCATCGCTGCGCGCACCGCCGCCGGGGTGATCGCCGCATAGGTCGCCAGCGTCTTCTTGTAGAAGTCGCTGTCGTGGGCATAGGTCTGCCCCTCGGCCAGCGTCGAGGCCTTGCCGGTAAACCCGCCGACCTGCTCGAGCCCGCGGATCTGGCCGGACACTTCGCTCATCACCGCGCGCTGCACTTCGTCGGCGGTCGGCCCCTTGGCGATATAGTCGGCGACCACCGCGTCGAGCCTTTTGGCGACGACCTTGGGGTCGACCCCCGGCCGCACCGAGGCGCTGACCGAGAAGATTCCGGCGCGCTGCAGCGGGTTGAGCTGCGCGGTGACCCCGACCGCGAGCTTCTCGTCCCGCACCATGATCTTGTCGAGCCGCGAGCTGGCGAGCCCGCCGAGGACCGAGCCGCCGATGTCGAGCGCGGCGAGCTGCTTGTCCAAAAGCCCCGGCACGGCCCAGTAGCGGGTGATGATGGTCGTGGCGACATGGTCCTTCATGTCGATCGACTTGGCCTTGGCCAGAGTCGGCACGGGCGCCATCGCCGGATGGTTGACCGGCCCGGTCGGGATCGATCCGAAATACTTCTCCGCGAGCGGCTTCACCTGCGCCGCGGTGACGTCGCCGGCGACGACCAGCACCGCATTGTTGGGGCCGTATTTGTCGCGGAACCATTGCTTGACGTCGGCCAGGCTCGCCGCGTCGAGGTCGCTCATCGATCCGATCACCGTGTGATGGTACGGGTGGCCGGCCGGAAACAAATTCTCCTGCACCGCATATTGCATGAGGCCGCCGGGGCGGCTGTCGTTCTGCCTCTTCTCGTTCTGGACGACGCTGCGCTGGTTATCGAGCACGCCCTGAGTCACCGCGCCGAGCAGGTGACCCATGCGGTCGCTCTCCATGAAGATCGCCCGCTCGAGCGCTCCGGTGGGCACCGTCTCGAAATAATTGGTGCGGTCGTAATAGGTGGTGCCGTTGTAATCGGTCGCGCCGATGTCCTGCAGGTAATTGAAATAGTCGCCCGGCAGGTCCTCGGTGCCGTTGAACATCAAATGTTCGAACAGGTGGGCGAAGCCCGTCTTCTTCGCCGGCTCGTCTTTCGAGCCGACGTTGTACCAGACGGTGACCGCAGCGACCGGCGCCTTGTGGTCCTCGTGGACGATGACCGTCAGCCCGT
>DATDDW010000217.1:0-2448 GCA_036523615.1 Sphingomicrobium sp. | reverse complement strand
ATGCTGGTCAACAACCGGCCGGACGGCGAGGAGCCGGGGCAGCCGCTCGCCGGCGAAATCGAGGCGGCGGCGGCTGCGGCGGGGATCGGCTACCGTTTCGTGCCGATCATCCGCGGCATCGGCCCGGCTGACGTCGAAGCGATGCAGCAGGCGCAGCGCGAGGCGAGCGGCGGCAAGCTGCTCGCCTTTTGCCGCTCGGGCACCCGCTCGGCCTATGCCTGTGCACTGGCCAAGCGCGGCGAGGGCGCACCGGCGCATGAGGTCGAGCGCCTGCTCACCGCCGCCGGCTTCGATTCAGGCCCGATCGCCCATTTGCTCTAGCTTCGACGAGGTCGCTCACCAGGGCTTGTCGGCGCCCGCGGCGATCTCCTCCGGACGCGAGGCGCGGCCGAGGATCGCGTTGCGGTGCGGGAAGCGGCCGAACCGCTCGACGATGTCGTGGTGGTGCTTCGCATATTTGATCTGCTGTTCATCGCCGAGGTCGGTGAAGAGGAGCAGCGCGCGGTTCTGGTCGGCCAGGCGCTCGCTGTGCTGGAACGGCATATAGAGGAACTTGCGCTCGGCCTTGTCGAGCTCCTCGTCCAAGCCCTTGTCCACCGCCGCCGTGGCGATCGCGAGCGCCAGATGATCGGTCGAATAAGCGTCGGCGTGGCCGCGGAACATGTTGCGCGGGAACTGGTCGAACAGGATCACCGCGGCGAGCGCGGTCAGCGGGTCACCGAGGAACACGTCGACCGGGAGCTGGCGCTTCGCCTCCCACAGCTTCAAGAACTTCTGCTTGATCGCATGGTCGAGCTGCGGCCCGCCGCGCCACCATTGCCGCGGCTCGAGACTGAACCAGAATTTCAGGACCTCGGCGCGCCAGTCCGGCCCGGTCACGCTGCCGTTCCGCCGACCGTCAGCCCGTCGATCAGCAAGGTCGGCTGCCCCACGCCGGCGGGGATCATCTGCCCGGCCTTGCCGCACACGCCGACGCCCTCGTCGAGCGCGAGGTCGTTGCCGATGCCCTTGACCCGAGTCAGCACGGTCGGGCCGTCGCCGATCAGCGTCGCGCCCTTGATCGGCTCGGCGATCTTGCCGCCGCGGATCCGGTACGCCTCGGTGCACGAAAAGACGAACTTGCCCGACGTGATGTCGACCTGCCCGCCGCCGAAGCTCTTGGCGTAGATGCCGTCCTTCACCCGGGCGACCAGCTCGTCCGGATCATCCTTCCCGCCGAGCATGAAGGTGTTGGTCATGCGCGGCATCGGCGCATGGGCGAAGCTCTCGCGGCGGCCGTTGCCGGTGGCTTGCATGCCCATCAGTCGGGCGTTCAGCCGGTCCTGCAGATAGCCTTTGAGGATCCCGTCCTCGATCAGGCACGTCCGTCCCGTCGGCGTGCCTTCGTCGTCGATGGTCAGCGAGCCGCGCCGCTGATCCATCGCGCCGTCGTCGACCACGGTCACGCGGGGCGCGGCAACGCGCTCGCCGATCCGGCCGGAGAAGGCCGAGGTCTTCTTGCGGTTGAAGTCGCCCTCGAGCCCATGGCCGACCGCCTCGTGCAGCAGCACGCCACACCAGCCGGGGCCGAGCACGACCGGCATTTCCCCCGCCGGGGCGGCCACCGATTCGAGGTTGGTGAGCGCCTGCGCGAGGGCGATGTCGATCACGCGGTGCCACTGCGCCTCGTCGAACAAGCGGTCGTAGAGATAGCGGCCGCCAAGACCGTAGCTGCCGGTCTCGCGGCGGCCGTTCTGCTCGGCGACGATCTGCACGCCGAGCCGCACCAGCGGCCGCACGTCGGAAGCGACGAAGCCGTCGGCGCGCACGATGTCGATCACGCTCCAGTTCGCCGCGAGGCTGACGCTGACCTGCGACACGCGCGGGTCGCGCGCCCGCGCCGCCGCGTCGATCTTCTGGCACAGCGCGACCTTGTCCGCGAACGGCACAAGGCCCAGCGGGTCGTCGGCGCCGTACATCGCCTGGTTGGTGCGCGGCGGCAAGGCTGCGGGTGCGCCTTTGGCCGGGTCGAGCAGCTGCAGCGTCGCCGCGGCGCGCTCGATCGCCACTTCGCTGATCTCGTTGGCATGGGCGAAAGCGGTGGTCTCGCCGGCGACGCCGCGCAGCCCGAAGCCCGACGAGCTATGATAGTCGGCGGTCTTTAAGCGCCCGTCGTCGAAGCCGAACGCCTCGCTCGCGCTGTACTGCAGGTAGAGCTCGCCATCGTCGTGGGCGGAAAGATGCTTGTGGGCGAGCCGCCGCGCCGCCTCGGGCTCGAGGCTGCGGTAGAGGAAATGCCTTGGGTCCGCGGTGATCATGCCGCTTTGGTGTCCGCGGGTCCCCCCTCAAGGACGAAGCGGCGGTCGCAATAGCCGCACTCGACGAAGCCGGTGGCGGGCTCGATGCGCAGGAAGACGCGCGGGTGGCCGAGCGCTGGGTCGATGTCCCCCGAGCCGTCGCAAAATACGG
>DATDDW010000216.1:0-2381 GCA_036523615.1 Sphingomicrobium sp. | reverse complement strand
ATTGCGGCAATCGTCGCACAACTCGTGATGAGATGGCTGCTTGCAATCCGGACAGCTTTGCTGCGCGCACCCTGCACTTTGTGGTCCCGTTCAATCTCCGCCAGATCAGCAACCTGCCGCAAAGAAGTGAAAATTCTCCTTACTCGGACACGCGCGCCGCGGCGCCCGCGAAGTAGGAGTTTCCCTATGCGTCTAGGGAACAAATAGGGAGCATGGAGACGCTCGGAGTCGTCATGATCGCCCTGGATCCCGCTTTTGTGATTGCCCTTGCGGCGCTGGTCAGCAGCCTGTCCGCCTTCGTTTGGGCGCTGCGCCGCAAGCCGTAATTCGTGGGCCCCGGATCGTGGTCCGGGGTGACGACAGACAAGCTGCCGTCAGCTATGGCCGCGGCCATGTTCAAGGGCTGGGACGAATATTTCCTGATGGTCGGCTCGTCGGCGGCAGCGCTGATCGGGCTGATGTTCGTCGTCGTCACCTTGACCGCCGGCCGCGACCGCGAAGAGGTCGAGCGCGGCAAGCACCTCTACACCTCGCCCATCGTGTGGGCGCTCGGCGTCATCATGGTGCTCAGCGGCGCCGCGCTCGCGCCGACCCTGCCGCCGCGGCTGTTCGCGATCGGCGCCGGCGGCCTCGGCCTCCTCGGCGTCGCCATCGGCTTGCGCAGCGCGGTCGGGATCGCCCGCCGCCCCGGGGCGGCCGACGCGGCCGGCTTCGACATGTTCTGGTACGGCGTCGCCCCAGCGGCCGCTTACACCGGCCTGGCGATAAGCGCGTTCGGTATCTTGCGCGGCTCAGCCTGGGCCGAAAGCGCGCTGGGCGCCGATTTGATGGCGCTGCTGCTGGTCAGCATTCACGCCGAATGGGACTTGGTCACCTACCTCGCCCCGCTCTCGCGTAGCGTTGACGACCCAGGCGAGCACTAGTCCCCCGCCAGCTCGCGCGTCATTTCGATCATCGTCGCGCGAAATCCCGCCCGGTCGAACATCGCTTGCGCAGGCTCGTTCTTCTCGGCGGTGAACAACAGGACGCGCGGGGCGCCGAGCCCTTGCAAGGCGGCCAGCGAGGCCTCGAGCAGCTTGCTGCCGATGCCCTGCCGCCGATGCTCCGGATCGACGACGAGGTCGTAAAGCACTCCGGCCGGGCCGCGCAGCGCCATGTAATCGTTGCCCTCCATCCCGGCGTAGGAATAGCCGACGACCTCGCCCGAGCGCTCGGCGACGAGGACGACCATTTCGGGTCGCTTCGCTTGCGACAGGAGGAATTCGCCATAACGCTGGGGCAGCCCGGGCAGCGGCGCGATGAAACGCTTGGGATCGAAGTCGTGGTGCTCGGTCACGAGCAGAGCGCCGAGGCGGCCGATCGCGCTCTGGTCACTGGCCTCGACCGGCCGCACCGTCACCAAGGAGCTCATCGGCGGCGCTTGTCGCAGCAGCCGCCGACGCGAGCAATGGCTCGCGGCAGGCGCGCGTGTTAACCACGGCTGATTAGCCGGGCTTAGTGTCTTCGCCCGAGTATCTGGGGAATGACGAATTTCGTTGGTGGTGGCGAAAAAGTCGCTCCCCTTCAGCGACTTGTTCGGCTAATTGATCGGTCGATTCCGGGCCGTGGGGATGGGGAGGTACGATGCGTCGGTGGGATGTGATGCTGGCCGGTGCGGCGATGGCTATCGCTGCGCCGCTCCACGCGCAGGAAGCCGATGTGGCGCCAGCGAAGCCGGCGGCGCCAAGCGCAGCGACTGCAACCGCGGCGCCGGTCGCCGACAGCAGTGTCGCGCCTTATTATGCCGCGCATCCAGGGACGCTCCTGTGGCTGCGCGACGCCGACAGCCGCGCCGCTGCGACCAAGCTCGCCTAGCTCTTGAAGAATGCGCCGATCGACGGCCTCGCCGAGGGCCCTGCGCTCGCCGCAAAGGTCGAAGCAGCGCTGGCGAGCGGCCTCGCCACCGACGATCCGGTGATCTCCGAAGCCTGGGTGCGCTACGTGCAAGCGCTGCGCCGCCCAGTCAGCGCGGTGAGCTTCGGCGACCCGAGCCTCAAGTTCCACGTGTCCTCGCCCGACGCGATCCTGTCGCGCGCCGCCGCCGCAGCGACGCCGTCGCTGGCCGCCTATGTCGAGCGCGTCTCGCGCGTGAATCCCTTTTATTCGGCGCTGCGCGAGGCGGCGCAGAAGCAAGGCAAGGCCGACGATCCGCACGTTCTTGCGACGCTCGACCGGCTCCGGCTGGTGCCCGGGCGCGGCCATGCGATCCTCGTCGATGTCGCCAACGCCGAGCTGATGATGCTCGACGACGGCAATGTCGTCGACCGGATGAAGGTGATCGTCGGAAAGCCCGATTTCCAGACGCCGCTGCTCGCCGGCACGATCAATTACGTGACCTTCAA
>DATDDW010000215.1:0-2793 GCA_036523615.1 Sphingomicrobium sp. | reverse complement strand
AGCAGCAGCGCGGCAATGCCGTGCTCGCCGAAGCGGCCCTGCGCCCAACGCGCAGCGACCGCGGCGAAGGCGACGAAGGCAAGGAAGCCAAGCGCCGGGAGGATCGCGATCGGGTTCCCCGGAACCGCGGACTCGGCGCTTTTCGGAGCCCGCCGGTAAAGGATCCACGAAGCGATCGCGCTGACGATGAAGGCCGGGGCCAGCAGGGTCACGAAGTCGGTGAGCACTCGCGTCGCGAGGACCGCGACCAGGAACGGAATGCGCAGGTACATGACCGTGGTCGCAAGCGCGATCCCAGCCGGCTCGGCGCCCACTCGCTTGGCTCTGCCGAGCCGTTGCGCAAGCGCCTGCGTCACCGCCGTGGAGCTGTACAGCCCACCGATCACCGCCGTCGCGATGGTTCCGTTGCGCTCGCCGAAAATGCGGTTGGCGACATAGCCGAGGAAGGAAAAGCCGGTGACCAGCACGACCACCAGCCACAGCTTTTGCGGGTTCCACGCGCCGAGGGGGCCATATTGGCCGCTGGGCAGGAAGGGCAGGATCGCGCCGGCGATGATGGCGTAGCGGGCGAGCGCCTTGACGTCCTGCTCGTCGAGCTTCTCGACGAAGCCGTGGATCTCGGTGCGCATCGCAAGCAATGCGACGGCAATCGCGGCGCAGGCGATCGCCAGCGCCGGCTCGCCGACGCCGGCGAGGAACCCGATCGCGACCGTGACCATCGCCGCCACCGCGCTGGTCGAATCGTGCTGTGTTTCGAGCTGGCGCGAATAAGCCGCGACCATCATTGCAATCGTGCCGATCACGATCGCTGCAGCGACGAGCGGATGGCCCAGCCCTGCGATGAGCCCGGCGATCCCGCTGCCGAGCCCGATCATGGAGAAGGTCCGGATCCCCGCGACGCGCGACCCGGGCTCCTGCTCCCTGAGCTTCCAGCCGCGCTCGATCCCGATCAGCAGGCCGCAGGCGAGCGCCGTCGCGACGCACAAGGGCTGCCAGTACCAGCTCGCGCTCAGCTGAGGCGCTCCGAATGCCAGCGCAGGTGGTCGGCCATGAAGGTCGAGATGAAATAATAGCTGTGGTCGTAGCCGGGCTGGCGCCGCAGAGTCAGCGCGATGCCGGCGTCGGCGCAGGCCTTCTCGAGCAGCTCGGGGCGAAGCTCCTGCTCGAGGAAAGGATCGGCGGTGCCGACGTCGACGAGGAGCTCGGGCAGGCGCGCGCCGTCCTCGATCAGCGCGACGGCGTCGTGCCTGCGCCAGGTCGTGGGATCGGCGCCGAGATAGCCGGTCAGCGCTTTCTGTCCCCACGGCACCTGCGATGGCGCGACGATGGGCGCGAAGGCGGAAACGCTGCGGAAGCGATCAGGATGGTTGAGTGCAACGGTCAGCGCGCCGTGGCCGCCCATCGAATGGCCAGTGATGCCTTGCCGCGCTTCGTCGACAGGGAACTTGGCCGCGACCAGAGCCGGCAGCTCCTCGGTCACATAAGTCCACATCTTGTAATGGCCCGACCAGGGCTCCTCGGTCGCGTCGACGTAGAAGCCGGCGCCAAGGCCGAAGTCATAGCCGTCGCCGTCGGGCACGCCTTCGCCGCGAGGGCTGGTGTCGGGCGCGACGAAGACCAGGCCGAGCTCGGCGCAGGCGGCGCGGTACTCGCCCTTCTCGGTCACGTTGGCGTGGGTGCAGGTGAGGCCCGATAGGTACCAGACGACCGGCAGCTTCGCCCCGCCCTCGACCTGCGGCGGAATAAAGATCGAGAAGGTCATATCGGTGCCGGTCGCGACCGACGCATGCTTCGCCACGAGCTGTTGGCCGCCGTGGGATTTGGCTTCGGAGACGATTTCCATCTTCACTCCGTCATTCCCGCGAAAGCGGGAATCCCGCTTTTTTCGTCGCGCGTCAAAAAGGCAGGGGACCCCCGCTTCCGCGGGGGGTGACATTCAGTAGATTACCACAGACCGGATGCTCTCACCCGCGTGCATCAGGTCGAAGCCCTTGTTGATCTCCTCAAGGCTGAGCGTGTGGGTGATCATCGGGTCGATCGCGATCTTCCCATCCATGTACCAGTCGACGATCCTGGGCACGTCGGTGCGACCCCTGGCGCCGCCGAACGCAGTGCCGCGCCAGTTGCGCCCCGTGACCAGCTGGAACGGCCGCGTCGCGATTTCCTTGCCCGCTTCGGCAACGCCGATGATCACACTGGTGCCCCAGCCGCGGTGGCAGCATTCGAGCGCGGTGCGCATCACCTCGGTGTTGCCCGTCGCATCGAAGGTGTAGTCCGCGCCGCCGTCGGTGATCTTCAGCACCTCGTCGATGATCGCCTGCCGGTCCTTGTTCCGGCCGTCGATGAAGTCGGTCATGCCGAATTTGCGGCCCCATTCCTCGCGATCGGGATTGATGTCGACGCCGACGATCTTATTGGCGCCGACCAGCTTCGCGCCCTGGATCACGTTGAGGCCGATGCCGCCGAGGCCGAACACGACGACGTTGGCGCCGGGCTCGACCTTGGCGGTCTTGACCACCGCGCCGACGCCGGTGGTGACGCCGCAGCCGATGTAGCAGCTCGTCTTGAACGGGGCGTCCTCGCGGATCTTCGCCACGGCGATCTCGGGAAGAACGGTGAAGTTCGAGAAGGTCGAGCAGCCCATATAATGAAAGATGGTCTCGCCCTTGTAGGAGAAGCGGCTGGTGCCGTCGGGCATCAGGCCCTTGCCCTGGGTCGCGCGGATCGCGGTGCAGAGGTTGGTCTTGCCGCTGAGACACGACTTACACTGTCGGCATTCGGGCGTGTACAGGG
>DATDDW010000214.1:0-2868 GCA_036523615.1 Sphingomicrobium sp. | reverse complement strand
CAGGCTTTCCGAGCTGATCGCCGGATCGTCGATATAGGCGCGGCAGGCGGCGAGCACTTCGCCGAGATTGTGCGGTGGGATGTTGGTCGCCATGCCGACCGCGATGCCGCCCGCGCCGTTGACCAGCAGGTTGGGAAAGCGCGCGGGAAGGACCTGCGGCTCGCGCTCGCTGGCGTCGTAGTTGGGCTGGAAGTCGACCGTGTCGCGGTCGATGTCGCCGAGGAGAAAATTGGCGACCTTCGCCAGCCGCGCCTCGGTGTAGCGCATCGCCGCCGGCGGGTCGGGGTCCATCGACCCGAAATTGCCCTGGCCGTCGACCAGCGGCACGCGCATCGACCAGCTCTGCGTCATCCGGGCGAGCGCATCGTAGATCGCGGCGTCGCCGTGCGGGTGGTACTTACCCATGACGTCGCCGACGATGCGGCTCGACTTGCGGTACGGCCGCCCGGCGACATAGCCCGCCTCCTGGCAGGCGTAGAGGATCCGGCGATGCACGGGTTTCAGGCCGTCGCGCACGTCGGGTAGCGCGCGGCTGACGATCACGCTCATCGCGTAATCAAGATACGAAGTCTTCATCTCCTCGACGATGGAGATGGGCGCGATGTCGCTGTCGCCCGGAGGGGGCGGGCCGGGGGTTTCGATGCTCTCGTCGACCGGCGGTTCGGTGGCCAAAACTGATCCTAACTTGAGGGATGCACGAAGGAGATGCGGCAGTGCCGCGCCCCCCACACCCTACCTAGTGCATTGGCCGCTCAAGCGCCACCCCGCGCGTGCGCGTGCGCCTACGCGCGCGCGCGAAAATCGCGGTTCAAAGCCCATTCAGAGGCGCTCGGCCAAGGTGCTTGGACTTCCATCACGACAGGTCTAAGTCGCCGCGGTCATTCGGCACCGGGCGCAGCTTTGGCCGCAAGCAGGAGAAGCTCACGATGAAATTGCTGACCAGGACCGCAATCGCGCTGGTCGCCGCCCTGGGCGCGGCGCCAGTCGCCGCGCAGTACATGACGCCGGCGCCGGCGGCCCCGCCGCAAATGCCGCGGGTGCCGGACCAGGCGCAGACCGACCACGGTTCGACGCCCGTCGCCACCGGTGCGGTGCGCCCGTCGGCCAAGGCGCTGAAGCCGCTGCTCGCGCTGCAGAAGGCGGTCGACGCGAACGACGCCGCCAACATCCCCTCCCTGGTCGCTGCTGCGCAGGCGGCTGCAAGCACCAAGGAAGACCGCTACCTCCTCGCCAGATTGCAGCTGAAAGCGGCGGTTGCGGCCAACGACAAAGCGGGGATGGCCAGCGCCGTCGATGCAATCGCGAACTCGGGCGTTCAAAGCCCGACCGAAGTTGGCCAGCTCTATATGGGCCTCGGCAGCACCTACTATAACACCAAGCAATTTGATCTGGCCGCCGCCGCGTTCCAGAAGGGCTCGGCCATCGACCCCAACAATGCCGACATCCTGCTCAACCTCGGCGAGGCGCGCTTCGCCCAGGGCCACCCGGCGGAGGCGGTGGCGGCATTCCAGCGGGTGATCCAGATCAAGACCGCTGCCGGGCAGAAGCCGGACGAAAAGCTGTTCAGGCGCGCGCTGAGCATCGCCTATGACGCCAAGCTGCCCAGCGCGATCGACATCAGCCGGGCCTGGGTCGCGGCCTATCCAAGCCCCGAAAGCTGGCACAACACGATCGCCGTCTATCGCAACGGGTCCCACCAGGACCTGGAGGGCACGCTCGACTTGCTGCGGCTGATGCAGGCGGCTGGCGCACTGACCTCGCCGGCGGATTACGTGATGTTCGTCGAATCCGCCGCCGAGCAGAATAATTTCACCGAAGCTCAGGCCGTGGTCGACGCGGGCATTGCGGCCAAAGTGATCAACCCGTCGAGCCCTGAATTCCGCGACATCGTCGCGGGCGTCAGAGCCAAGCAGAAGGCCTCCGCCGCCGAGCTCGCCGAAGCGACCAAGTCGGCGACGACCGGGGTTGCACTGATGCGCATCGGCGAGCGCTATTACGGCATGGGCGAATACGCCAAAGCCGCCGACCTCTTCCGTCAGGCCAAAGCCAAGGGCGGGGTCGACAACGATCTTGCCAATCTTCACCTCGGCATGGCGCTCGCGCGAGCGGGCGATAAGGCCGGCGCGACCGCGGCGTTGAACGGCGTAACCGGGGCACGGGCCGATATTGCGAAGCTGTGGGTGGCTTACTTGCAACAAAAAGCCTAACGATTTCAGCCGCATCAACGAAGGGGGAGGCGTCGGCAGGTCTGCCGGCGCCTCTTTCGTTGCTGCACCGTGCGGCGAGCGGACCCGTCCCGTTTCGGCACGGTTAAGCGTATCCTTCTTAGCGCGACGATAACCATGGCGTAGAGCCGGTGGTCGGTACGTCTGGAGGAATAGTCCTTAAGTGCGTTTCGACGATCGCCTGCTGACCGTTCTCAATCTGCCGGCAACCGACCGTCACGATGCGGCGGTGCGCTGGCGACAGCTGGTCGACCTCGTCGCGCGGGCCGGCCCCAACAGCGCGAGCAACGCGGTAACCCAGGCCATCGAGGCGATCCGCAGCGAGGCCGCCGACGTCGACGAGAATCTCCGCGCGGCCGCTGCACGCGCCGTCGCGGCGCTTCCCCTGCCGCTCGGTCTGCTCGAATATTTCGCTTCGGACCGGCTGACGGTTTCGGCGCCGGTGCTTGCCGCCGCGTCGCTTGAGCGCGAGCAGTGGGATGCGCTGCTGGCCATTGCCGACGAGGAAACCAAGCGGTTCATCGAGACGCTCCACCCGGAGCACAAGGCTGAACCCAGCGCGGATCTGACGGAGACGCTGGTCGAACCGGCCCCGCCGAAGTTGCCTGCGCCGACGCCCACGCCGGAGCCGCCGCCCAGTCCA
>DATDDW010000213.1:0-1806 GCA_036523615.1 Sphingomicrobium sp. | reverse complement strand
GCCTTCGCGCACGACCTTCTCCAGGATTTCGATCATCTTGGGGTCGTGCGCCATGCTGATGACGCGGCGGATCTGGCGCATTCGTTCGCGAATGTGCGCAAGCAATTCCTCGTCGTCCATCGACTTGCCCATTGCCGCTCCGCGCCGCGCCTTAATGCCTGACCGCAGGTTCCCCGCCGGGAGCCGCCGGCGGCACCGGCGGCTCGGCGGCATGCTCGTCCTCGTCCGCCCACTCGATCGCCTGCAGCGGCTCGGTCAGCGCCCGCGTCAGCACCTCGTCGACGTGACT
The DNA here is from genome assembly GCA_036523615.1 of Sphingomicrobium sp. GTDB lineage: Bacteria > Pseudomonadota > Alphaproteobacteria > Sphingomonadales > Sphingomonadaceae > Sphingomicrobium. The sequence goes on along the minus strand of DATDDW010000213.1, from coordinate 1,517 downwards.
GACGGGAACGATCTCGAGCCCCTCCTTCACGGTTGAGGGGATTTCGGCCAGGTCCTTCTCGTTCTCGGCCGGGATGAGCACGGTGCTGATGCCGCCGCGCAGCGCCGCCAGCAGCTTCTCCTTCAAGCCCCCGATAGGCAGCACTCGGCCGCGCAGCGTCACCTCGCCGGTCATCGCGATGTCGCGCCGCACCGGCGTTCCGGTCAGGGTGGAGATCATCGCCGTCACCATCCCGATGCCGGCCGATGGGCCGTCCTTGGGCACCGCGCCTTCGGGCAGGTGGACGTGGATGTCCTTGCGGGCGAAGATCGACGGCTTGACCCCGTAGGCCGGCGCGCGCGCCTTGACGAAGCTCATCGCCGCCTGGATCGACTCCTGCATCACCTCGCCCAGCTTGCCGGTGGTCTTGATCTGGCCCTTGCCGGGGACGGTGACCGCTTCGATGGTCAGCAGCTCGCCGCCGACCTCGGTCCAGGCGAGGCCGGTGACCGCGCCGATCTGGTCTTCCTCCTCGCCCATGCCGTAGCGGAATTTCCGGACGCCGAGGAAATCGCCGAGGTTGTCGGCGGTGACCTCGACCGTCTCGGCCTTGGCTTCGAGGATCTGGCGCAGCGACTTGCGCGCGATCTTGGCCAGCTCGCGCTCCAAGGTCCTGACGCCGGCTTCGCGCGTGTAGTGGCGGATGATTCCGCGCAGCGCGTCGTCGCCGAACGTCACCTCGCCGGCTTTGAGCCCGTGCGCCTCGATCTGCTTGGGGATCAGGTGGCGCTTGGCGATCTCCACCTTCTCGTCCTCGGTGTAGCCCTCGAGGCGGATGATCTCCATCCGGTCCATCAGCGGCTGCGGCATGTCGAGCGAGTTCGCGGTGGTGACGAACATCACGTCCGACAGGTCGTAGTCGAGCTCGAGATAATGGTCCTGGAAGCGGTTGTTCTGCTCGGGGTCGAGCACTTCCAGGAGCGCCGAGCTGGGATCGCCGCGGAAGTCCTGGCCGAGCTTGTCGATCTCGTCGAGGAGGAACAGCGGGTTGGACGTCCCCGCTTTCTTGATGTTGGAGATGATCTTGCCCGGGAGCGAGCCGATGTAGGTGCGGCGGTGGCCGCGGATCTCGGCCTCGTCGCGCACGCCGCCGAGCGACTGGCGGACGAACTCGCGGCCCGTCGCGCGTGCGATCGAGCGGCCGAGCGAGGTCTTGCCGACGCCGGGCGGGCCGACGAGGCACAGGATCGGCCCCTTCAATTTGTTGGTGCGCGCCTGGACCGCGAGATATTCGACGATCCGCTCCTTGACCTTCTCGAGCCCGTAATGGTCCTCGTCGAGCACGCGCTGCGCCTCGGCGATGTCCTTCTTCAGTTTGGACTTCTTGCCCCACGGCAGGCCAAGGAGGACGTCGAGGTAGTTGCGCGCGACCGTCGCTTCGGCCGACATCGGCGCCATTGCGCGGAGCTTCTTGAGCTCGGCATTGGCGCGAATCTTCGCTTCCTTGCTGAGCCGCGTCTTGCGGATCTTTTCGGCCA
>DATDDW010000212.1:0-4136 GCA_036523615.1 Sphingomicrobium sp. | reverse complement strand
CTGATCGAGGGCGCCAAGCACGACGTTCGCAACCTGTGGTGGATCGTCGATTACAATCGCCAGAGCCTCGACGCGGTGAGCGCGGACCGGATGTTCGAGCGGTTCGACGAAATCTTCAGCAGTTGTGGCTGGCGCGTGGTCGAGCTCAAGTACGGCAAGCGGCTGCAGGCCGCGCTCGAGGCGAACTCCAAGGTCAAGCACTGGTTCGAGGCGCGCTCGAACCAGGAGATTTCGGCGCTTCACTACCAAGGCGGCGCCGCCTGGCGGGCGCGTATCCAGGCCGATCTCGGCAAGTCGGCGGTCGCATTCCTCAAGGACTATGACGACGCCGCGCTTGCCGCGCTGTTCACCGACCTCGGGGGCCATTGCCTGGAGACTCTGGTCGAGGCGTTCGACGCGGCGCAGGACGACGTCCCGACCCTGTTCATTGCCTGGACGATCAAGGGCTACGGCCTGCCCTTCGCCGGCCACAAGGACAATCACGCGGGGCTAATGAACCCAACGCAGATGGCGTCGCTGCGCGAGGCGATGGGCATTGGCGAGGGGCGCGAATGGGAGCCGCTCGAAGGCGTCGGTGACAATCTCAAGCCCGGTGTCGAAGCGCTGATCGAGCGCAGCCGAGTGGCGCGCGAGAAGCGCAGCCGCAGCTTCGGCCAGGTCTCCGTGCCGGCTATCCCGGCTCCGGCCGGCGAGGAGCAGTCGACCCAGGCGGCGTTCGGCCGCATCCTGCTCGATCTCAGCAAGGCCGGCGGCGAGCTTGCCGACCGCATCGTCACCACGTCCCCGGACGTGACCGTCTCGACCAACCTCGGCGCCTGGGTGAACCAGCGCGGGCTGTTCCGCCGCAGCGACATGCCCGACCTGTTCGCCCAGGCGAAGATCGCTTCGGCGCAGAAGTGGGGCGCGACCGCCAAGGGCCAGCATATCGAGCTCGGCATCGCCGAGAACAACCTGTTCCTGATGCTCGCCGCGGCGGGGCTGTCCGGCGACCTGTTCGGAACGCGACTCTTCCCGATCGGGACCCTGTACGACCCGTTTATCGCCCGCGGCCTCGATGCGCTGAATTACGCCTGCTACCAGGACGCGCGCTTCCTTCTGGTCGCGACGCCGAGCGGCGTGACCCTCGGCCCCGAGGGCGGCGCGCACCAGTCGATCAACCCACCACTCATCGCACTCGGCCAGCCAGGCCTCAGGCACTATGAGCCCGCCTATGCCGACGAGCTCGCGCTGATGATCGAGGAGGCGCTCCGCCTGATCGACGACCCGGCCGGCGAGAGCACCTATCTGAGGCTCTCGACGCGCAGCATCCGCCAGGTCGAGCGCGGCGACGAGAGCTGGCGCGAAGGCGCGCTCAAGGGCGGATACTGGCTGCGCGAGCCGGCGCCCGGCACCGAAGCGGCGATCGTCGCCATGGGCGCAGTGCTGCCCGAGGCGCTCGCCGCCTGGGAGGAGCTGCAGGACGACGTTCCCGGCCTCGGCCTGCTTAACGTCACCTCCCCCGATTTACTCCACCGTGGATGGACTGAGGTGCAGGCCGCGCGCTGGCAGGGCAACCGCGAGCCGAGCCACATCGAGCAATTATTGTCGCGCCTTTCGCTCAACGCGGGGCTGGTCACGATCGCCGACGCCGCGCCGGCTTCGCTGTCGTGGCTCGGCAGCGTGCTGGGGCAGCGCGTTGCCCCTCTGGGCGTGGAGAAATTCGGGCAGACGGGGAGCCTTGCCGACCTCTACGGCGCCTACCGGCTCGACGGGGAGGCGATCACCGAGGCCGTAGCCGAGATTTTGCTGCCATTCCGGATTTAAAATCTTTTGTTTACGACGCGTTGATACATGCCGTTTCGGACCAGGGGACCCGAGGCCGAATGGCGAACGGATATTTTGGCGCGCCTGCGCACCTCAGGAAGGCTGTCGATTCGACTGCTCCCGCGCAGTCGGCGCAGGAGCGGTGCGACGCGATTCAGGCCGAGTTCCGTGCCGGGCATGGCGGCCGTCCAGCGCTCCGGCGCAAGCCTGAGCCAGAGCCCGAGCAGCGCAAGTCGCTCCGCCGCGATCCGCCGGCGGCTCCGGCCGCGCTGACGCCGACCGACGATCCCTTGAAGCTGCGTCTCGCCGACGAGCTCGACTATGCGCGGCGGTTGCTCGACGCGATGGGCGATACGCTATCCGCCGACCCGCTGGTCGTCGGGCGGCACATGACCTCGCTGCAGACGGTCGACATCGCCGGCCAGATCCTCGGCCACATCGCCAATGTGATCCGCTCGAACGATCCCGAGGGCGCGGTCGACCTCATCGGTATGTGCGACCTTAAGGGCCGGCTGAAGCGCAGCGGCGGCGTCTGACGCTTGGCATTTGCGCCCGCGCTCGCTTAGAGCGCGCGCATGGCAGGGCGCTATTTCGACGAATGGCAGGTCGGCGACCGCGTCCGCCACGCCATCACCCGAACCGTCACCGAGACCGACAACGTCCTGATTTCGGCGCTCACCCACAATCCGCAACCGATGCACCTCGATCATGAGGCCGCGGCGCAGTCCGAGTTTGGCAAGCCGCTCGTCAATTCGGTCTTCACCTTCGGGCTGATGATCGGAGTCAGCGTCGAGGACACGACGCTCGGCACGCTCGTCGCCAACCTTGGCTATGACGCGCTCAAATTCCCCAAGCCGGTATTCGTCGGCGACACTTTGCGCAGCGAGAGCGAGTGCATCGCGCTGCGCGAAAGCAAGTCGCGGCCCGATGCCGGGATCGTCACCTGGGCGCACAAAAGCTTCAACCAGAAGGGCGAGCTGGTGTGCGAATGCACGCGCACCGCGCTCCTGCAAAAACGGCCGCAATGACGAGCCAGCCGCGCAGCTGGCTATTCGTACCGGCGGACAGCGAAAAGAAGATCACCAAAGCGCTCGACAGCCAAGCCGACGCGATCATCTTCGACCTCGAGGACAGCGTCGCCCCGGCGATGAAGCCGGTTGCCCGCGACTTGCTCAAGCGGCTGCCCAGGCGCAGCGGCGGCCCCGAATGGTGGGTGCGCATCAACCCGCTGGGGAGCGCGTTCCACAAGGAGGACCTCGATCTTCTCGGCGTGCCCGACATCGGCGGCATCGTTCTGCCCAAGGCCGAGAGCGGCGCCGACGTGATCCAGCTCGCGCATCGCACCGGCAACATCCCGATCCACGCGATCGTCACCGAGACCGCGGCGAGCCTATTCGGCCTCCTGTCGTACCGCCAGCCGAACTCGCCGCTGACGGCGATGAGCTGGGGCGCGGAGGACCTGTCGGCGGCGCTCGGCGCCTCGTCGAAATACGACGAAACGGGCGAGCTCGCCTTCACCTACAGGTTGGCGCGCTCGCTGTGCCTTGCCGGCGCGGTCGCGGCCGGTGTCCAGCCGGTCGACGGCGTGTTTCAGGATTTCCGCGATAAAAAAGGGCTCAAGAAGGAAGCGGAAGCGGCTCGCCGCGACGGCTTTACCGGCAAGCTCGCGATCCATCCCGACCAGGTGAGCGTCATCAATGCCGCGTTCACGCCGTCGGACGAGGATGTGCAGCACGCGGAAGCGATCGTCGCCGCGTTCGAGGCGCAGCCCGACGCGGGCGTGCTGTCGGTCGGCGGAAAGATGGTCGACCGCCCGCATCTGGTTCAGGCCAGGCGCGTTCTCGAAAGAGCAGCCAGGGAGTGAAGTAGAAAATGGCCGAAGCGGTGCATCCCGTTCCCGAAGGATTCAACGCCCGCATCGGCCCGCGCGAGCTGCAGGAACTCAACGACCTCGCAGCTGCCGATCCCGACCGCTTCTGGCTCGACCAGGCGCGGCGGCTCACCTGGAACAAGTTCCCGACCAAAGCGGGCGACTGGTCGTTCGACGAGGCGGATTTCCACATCGGCTGGTATGGCGACGGCGAATTGAACCTGTCGGTCAATTGCCTCGACCGGCACCTCGCCGAGCACGGCGACCGCACCGCGCTGATCTTCGAAACCGACGAGCCGGGCCAGGGCCACCGCCTCACTTATCGCGAGCTGTACGAAGAGACCTGCCGCTTCGCCAATCTGCTCAAGTCGCGGGGCGTCAAGCGCGGCGACCGGGTGATGATCTACATGCCGATGATCCCCGAAGCGGCGGCGGCAATGCTCGCCTGCGCCCGCATCGGCGC
>DATDDW010000211.1:0-3493 GCA_036523615.1 Sphingomicrobium sp. | reverse complement strand
TGGTTGATGAAGGTGTCGAGCGCGACGGCGGTCTTGCCGGTCTGGCGGTCGCCGATGATGAGCTCGCGCTGACCGCGGCCGATGGGAACGAGCGCGTCGAGCGCCTTCAGACCCGTCTGCACCGGCTCGTGCACCGAGCGGCGGGGGATGATGCCGGGCGCCTTGACCTCCACGCGGCGGCGCTCGGCCGCCTCGATCGGGCCCTTGCCGTCGATCGGGTTGCCGAGTGCATCGACGACGCGGCCGAGCAGCCCCTTGCCGATCGGAACGTCGACGATGGCGCCGGTGCGCTTGACACTGGAGCCTTCCTCGATCTCGGCGTCGGAGCCGAAGATCACGACGCCGACATTGTCGGCCTCGAGGTTCAAGGCCATGCCCTTGGTACCGTTGTCGAACTCGACCATCTCGCCGGCCTGGACATTGTCGAGCCCATAGATGCGCGCGATGCCGTCGCCGACCGACAGCACGGTGCCGACCTCGGAGACCTCGGCTTCGGCGTCGAAGTTCGCGATCTGGTCGCGGATGACGCGGGAGATTTCAGCGGCGCGGATTTCCATGTCTTTGTCTTAGCCTTTCATCGCGGCGGCGAGCCGGTTGAGTTTGGTTCGGATCGAGGCGTCGATCTGCTGACTGCCGAGCTTGACGACGATCCCGCCGAGGATCGCCCGGTCGACGGTGAGGTCGATGTTGACGTCGCGGCCGGCGCGGGTGCGGAGCTGCTGTTTGAGGGCGGCGACCTGGTCGTCGTTGAGCGGCCTTGCGGTGACGACTTCGGCGGTGGTCTCCCCGCGGTGCTCGGCGGCGAGGCGGCGGAAGGCGCGGATCACGTTGCGGAGCTCGTTCTTGCGGCCGTTTCTGCCCAGCACGCCAAGGAAGTTGCTCGTGATTGGATCGAGGTTGAGCTGCGGCGCGAGGGCAGCGAAGGCCTGGCTGGCTTCCTCTCGCGACACCAGCGGGCTGGCGACCAGCTCGGCGAAATCCTTGGAATCGAGCAGCGCCTGGCCCAGCGCGTCAAGGCTGCGCTCGACAGCGTCGATCTGCCGCTCCTCGCGCGCCAGGTCGAACAAAGCAGAGGCGTAGCGCCCCGCTAAGCTGGCCCGAATGCCGCCGGAATTATCCACGCGCTTGCTAGCTCCAGAACTGGAATTTGCCCCATGAAAAAACGGGGCGCAGACGAGGCTTACCCCGCACGCCCCCATGGGTTGGCGCGGCCACTAGCAAGGGGTGCGCGGCGATGCAACCGCCTGCATTTCGCTTTGAGCGCAAGGCAGCGGAAGCAGGCGCCCGCGCGGGCGGGTAATCGGGTTTCATGACCTACCGAATCACAGGGCTGGATCCGGCGCCCTACAAGCCGCTCTTTGGCCTCACCGACGCCGAGCTCGAGGAGCGCGGGATCGTGCGGATGACTGTGGACAGCCCCACGTTCCCCTGCCGCATCAGCCTGGTCGACCGGCCATTGGGCGAGCAGGTCCTGCTGCTCAACCACGTCAGCCATGACGTCGCCAATCCCTATCGGGCGAGCCACGCGATCTTTGTCGCGGATGCCGACCGGGCGGAATTCATCGACGAGGTGCCGCCGGTGTTCAGGACCCGCGTGCTCTCGCTGCGCGGGTTCGACAGCAATGGAATGATGGCCGCCGCGGTGCTTACCCAGCCAGGCGAAACCGACGCCGGCATTAGGCAGCTGTTCGACAACCCTGAGATCGAGACCATCCACGCGCATAATGCGATGCGCGGCTGCTTCTCGGCCAAGATTGAAAGGCATTGATCATGGCACGCCTTGCACCCGCCACCGGCGCGCGTAGTGAATCCGTTATGGCGACCGTCACCCGCCTCGATCCCGACACCGCCTGGGCGGCGTTCATGCGCCGCGACCGCAGCTGGGACGGGCGGGTCATCGGCGCCGTCAGCACGACCGGCGTCTATTGCAAGCCGAGCTGCCCGGCGCGGCGGCCGAGGCGCGAGAACGTGACCTTCTACGCCTCAACCGAAGAAGCGGCTGCGGCGGGTTACCGGCCTTGCCTCCGATGCAAGCCCGACGAGGTCAGCCGCGATCGCGAAGCGGTGGCCAAAGCGGTGAAGGTCCTCGAGCAAGCCGAAGAGCCGCCGAGCCTTGCCGAGCTGGCCCAAGCCGTCGGCTATGCGCCCCACCATTTCCAGCGCCTGTTCAAGCGCGATCTGGGCGTGTCGCCGGCGGAATTTGCGCGCGCCTTACGCAACCGCCGCGCCGAGGCTGCGCTGAAGGCCAACGGGCGCATCACCGATGCCGTCTACGACGCCGGCTATTCGAGCCCGAGCGGCTTCTACAGCGATGCCAAGGAACGGCTGGGAATGACGCCGTCGGCATGGCGCGACGGGGGACGCGGTGAGACGATCCGCTGGACGACCTTCGACAGCCCGCTGGGCCGTATGTTCATCGCAGCGACGTCGAAAGGCATTTGCCGGCTGACGTTCGACGACAGCGAGCAGTCCCTGCAGCGGCTGTTCCCCAGCGCGACGATCGTCGAGGACGACGGCGCGCTTCGCGACCTGGTCGAGGGGGCACTCAAGGCGATCCAGCGCCCGCTAGCCATGCCGGACCTGCCGATCGACGTCGCCGGCACGGCCTTCCAGGAGGCGGTGTGGCGCGAGCTCAGGAAAATCCCGGCCGGAGAGACGCGCAGCTATGCCGAGATCGCCGCTGCGATCGGTCACCCGAAGGCGGTGCGAGCGGTCGGCTCGGCGAATGGCGACAATCATGTCTGCGTGCTGATCCCCTGCCATCGCGTGATCCGCAGCGACGGCTCGCTCGGCGGCTATGGCGGGGGGCTCGACCGCAAGAAGAAATTGCTCGCCGCCGAAGGGCACGCCGTGGCGGAGCCGGAGCTCCCGCTGGTCGAATGAGTGCTTGCCGCCGCCCGTCCGTTCGGCTCAACAACGCGGCCGAACCGGAGGGGCCATGGACGACGCAGCAGCAATAACTGAAGACAAGCCGCTGTGGCGGCGGATCGTCGATTTCCCGTTGGTAGCGATGCTGATTGGCATTGCGATCATCATCTTCGGCGTTTCGGTTTCGGGCCTTCTTGCGAAGCTCGTCCCGCCGGTTCGAGGGCTGACGCCGCACATCGTCTTCGACCTGATCTGTGCGGTGGTGCTGGTCGCGCTCTACAAGCTTGCGATCCGGCATCTGGGCGAAATCAAGCGCGACGATTTGCGGCTGAACGGCGCGCTTAAGCCGCTCGTCCTTGGGCTCGGCGCCGGTCTGGCGGTCTTCAGCCTCGCGGTCGCGATCGCAGCGGCAATGGGCGTGTACAAGGTCACCGGTGAGGGCGACTTCTCGGGCTTCTTTCCGGCGCTTGTCCTGGCCGCTATTTTCCCCGCGATTTCGGAAGAAATGGTGTTTCGCGGCGTGCTGTTCCGCTGGCTCGAGGAGTTCGGCGGCAGCTGGCTCGCGCTGATCGTCACCTCGGCGCTGTTCGGCGCCGCGCACCTCGCCAACCCCAACGCGAGCTGG
>DATDDW010000210.1:0-6354 GCA_036523615.1 Sphingomicrobium sp. | reverse complement strand
GTGCCGCCGAGGATCGGGCTTTCGATCGTCGGATATGAGAGCACCTTGTCATCGAGGATGATGGCGAACGGCTTGCCGACATTCTCCTGCGTCGCGCGGCCGAAGCGGCGCGCGCCGGCGGTGTTGAACTTGATCTCGATGTCGGGCCGGCCATCCTGGTCGTAGCCCTGCTTGGCGTCGGTCAGCTGGTCGCCCGAGACCATCACCCGGCGCTTGACGGCAATGAAGCCGTTGCCGTCGGCCATCGGCAGCACCTGGCTGCCGGGCGGGGCGTGGCCCTGCTGGACGTCGCGCGGGTTCGCCGACATGTCGAGGAGCTTGAACTCGAGCCGCGCGGTCTGGCCGATCAGCCGCTTCAGCGCCTCCGGATCCTCGACGCCGGGAACCTCGACGAGGATGCGGTTGCCGCCCTCGGTCACGACTGTGGTTTCCTTGGTTCCCGAGGGATCGATGCGGCGCCGGACCACGTCGCGGGCGACGCCCATCGCGTCCTTCAGCGCCTTCGCGGTGCCGCCCGGAGTGGGCGTCAGCGTGACCGAAGTCCCGGAGGTGGCGACGTCCCATTCGCGCGTCTGGCCGAACGCGCTCGGCTGAGTGAGCTTGCGCAGCCGGTCAGCGGCCGCGTTGACCTGCAGCGGGTCGCGGACCTGGAAGCTCAGCCGCCCGGCAGCAATCGAGAAATCGCCGATGTCGATGCGCGGGTCGCGGCGCAGCTCGCTCGCGGCCGCATCCTCCATCGCCGCCAGCCGCTGCTTCAACGCATCCCGCTGGTCGGCCTCGAGCAACAAATGGCTTCCGCCGGCAAGGTCGAGGCCAAGGCTGATCTTGTAGTCGGGAAGCCACTTGGGCCAGCTGCCGGCAAGCGGCGTCCTCTCGAGCAGGCTGGGGAGCGACAGCAGCACGCCCAGCGCGACGACCAGCGTGACGAGCCAGACTTTCCACTTCGGAAACTCTAACATCAGTCGTTGGCCGGCTTCGCATTGACGGTCAGCACCTGGCTGATCGTCGATTTGACCACCATCACGCGAACACCGCTGGCGATCTCAACCTCGGCCTCATCCTCCGAGACGCGCTTGACGCGGCCCCGAATGCCGCCGCCGGTGATCACCTCGTCGCCCTTCTTGACCGCGGCGATCGCCGCCTGATGCTCCTTTACCCGCTGCTGCTGCGGGCGGATCATCAACAGGTAGAAAATGACGAAGATCGCGACCCACGGCAGGATGCCCACGAGCATCTGCGAAGCGCCGGCGCCGGCGCCGGGTGCGGCCTGGGTCATGCTCATCAGGATTGGCGGGCTGGACATTCGTTGGTGCTGACTTTCATTTGGTGCGGTGATGGTCGGGGCGACTGGATTCGAACCAGCGACCTCCACACCCCCAGTGTGATGCGCTACCAGGCTGCGCTACGCCCCGACTGGCTGGCGCATCTAGGCAGCCGCACTAATCTAGGCAAGGTGCGGCGACGGCGAAAAGCGAAGGCAGGCAAGGCGCTTGGCCGCCTGATCAGTGCCATTCTGGCGCTGCCGGCCCTGTATCTCTTCGCGGCGCTCATCGGCTCGATCGTTCCGGTGAACCGCGGCTGGACCGAGCCGGATCAGGGCACGACCATCTATCTCGCCGACAACGGCGTGCATGCCGACATCGTCATGCCGATCGAGGCGCAGGGGCTCGACTGGCGGCCGCTGATCCCGCCGACCGACTTCGCCGCCGCCGATCCCAACGCGAGCTTCATCGCCTTCGGCTCGGGCGAGAAGCGGGTCTATCTCGACACGCCCACGTGGTGGGACATCACGCCGCGGACGCTCTGGTCGGCGCTGGCCGGCGGCAGGCGGGTGATGCACGTCGAATATGTACCGAGCCCCGCTTACGCCGTGCGCCAGATCCGCCTGCGTCCGGAGGAGTACCGCCGGCTGTGGGCAGCCATCCGCGCCGACTTCGTGCTCGGTCCTGGCGAACGGCCGATCCGCATCGACCATCCAGGCTACGGACCGTCCGACGCGTTCTACCGGGCGAGCGGCAAGGCGAGCGCCATCCGCACCTGCAACGCGGTCGCGGCAAACTGGCTTCGGCTGGCCGGCGTGAAGACGAGCCTGTGGCCGCCGTTCGTCCAGGGCCTCGTCTGGCGCTACCGAAGATATTCGCCGCTTCGGCTATTCTAGAGCACGTAGCGGCTAAGGTCGGCGTTCTTGGCGATGCCGCTGAGCTGCTGCTCGACGAACTTCGCATCGACCACCAAGGTCTCGCCGCTGCGCTCTTCGGCCTCGAAGCTCACGTCCTCGAGCAGCTTCTCCATCACCGTCTGAAGCCGCCGGGCGCCGATATTCTCGACCGCCTCGTTCACTTCAGCGGCGATTCGGGCGAGCGCCTCGATGCCGTCGTCGGCGAAGGTGATCGTCACGCCCTCGGTGCCGAGCAGCGCCTGATATTGCTCGGTCAGGCTGGCGCGGGTCGCCGACAGGATCCGGACGAAATCGTCCTGCGTGAGGGCCTTCAACTCGACGCGGATCGGCAGCCGGCCCTGAAGCTCCGGCAGCAGGTCGGCGGGCTTGGCGATCTGGAACGCGCCCGAGGCGATGAACAATATGTGGTCGGTCTTGAGCGGCCCGTACTTGGTGGCGACGGTGGTGCCCTCGATCAGCGGCAGCAGGTCGCGCTGGACGCCCTCGCGGCTGACCGACCCGCCGCGCACGTCGGAGACGGCGATCTTGTCGATCTCGTCGAGGAAAACGATGCCGTTGGCCTCGGCATCGGCGAGCGCGGCGCGGTTGATGTCGTCCGGGTCGAGCCTCTTGTCGGCTTCCTCGTCGGTCAACCGAGCGAAGGCGTCGGGCACCTTGAGCTTGCGCTTCTTGCGCGGGCCGCCGCCCATCGCCTTGCCCATGATCGACTTCAGATCGAACACCTGCGCGCCCATGCCGGGAATCTCGAACGGCATGGCCGGAGCCTCGTCGACCTCGATCTCGACCTCGGCGCTGTTCAATGACCCGTCGGCGAGGCGCTGCATGAAGCTTTCGCGGGTCGCCTGGCTCGAGCCCTTGCCGGTCAGCGCGTCGAGCAGCTTGTCCATCGCCGCTTCCTCGGCCGAAGCGCGAACCTTGGCGCGGCGGCGGTCGCGCTCGAGCCGAACCGCTTCCTCGACCAGGTCGCGGGCGATCTGCTCGACGTCGCGGCCGACGTAGCCGACTTCGGTGAACTTGGTCGCCTCGACCTTGACGAAGGGAGCATCGGCGAGCTTCGCCAGCCGGCGGCTGATCTCCGTCTTGCCGCAACCGGTGGGACCGATCATCAGGATGTTCTTGGGCGTCACCTCGTCGCGCAGCTCGGGCGACAGCTGCTGCCGGCGCCAGCGGTTGCGCAGCGCGACAGCCACAGCCTGCTTGGCGTCGTCCTGGCCGACGATATGGTCGTTCAAGGCAGCGACGATCGCCTTGGGTGTGAGCTTGTCCTTCAGCACTTCGACTTGCTCCCCGCCGCTCTGGGGAATGGTGGCTTGATAGTTCATTTGCACCCGAATGTCGGGACCGTGCGCAGGCACTTCAAGCGGTGCAGCGAAGCGAAGCGAAGAAGCGCTTATGGTTGGCGATGATCTTCTGGATCGTCGCGGGCTCGGGCGTCGCGTCCCATTGGTCGAGCTCGAAGGTGCCGCCGAGGATGATCCCGTCCGGCCGCGGGAACATGTAGCCGGGGCCGCCCGTCAGCGCATATTGCACCTCGGGCTGCGGCTCGAGGATGGCGAGCTGGCCGCGCGCCGGACGCAGCTCCTGGTCGCTGAACAGGTCGCGGCTGCCGAGCCCGGTGCAGTTGAACACGAGGTTCTCGGGCAGCGCGGCGATGTCCGCCGGAGTGGCGAACTTGCGCACCTCGATCTTCGCCCCGGCGAGCTGAACGTCGCGCAGCATCTGGCGCAGGTAGCGGCCAGTCTCGACGTACATCGTGTCGTAGCGCAGCGTGCCGGTCCACGGGAACGGATGCTCGGCGGAGGTGAGCATCCGGTCGATCGGCGGGAAGCTCTCGAGCAGCTTCGACTCGGGGCTGTCGGTCTCGACGTAGGTCGGCAGCCAGCGGATGCCGTAGTCGTCACCGACCATGATCTGGAAGCGGCGCCAGCTGTAATCGAGGGCGCGGGTGAACTGGGTCATGAAGCCGGGCGGCTCTTCGCCTCCGTGGAAGACGGCGAACGGGTGGAACTGGCCGCCGGCGATGTTCGACGTGGTGTCGGGCGGAAGCGCGGCCGTGTAGATGGTGACTGGAAAGCCCGCCTCCTGCGCCAGCCGCGCGGTCGACAGGCCCATCACGCCCGAGCCGAGCACCGCGACGGGGCCGATGTGGCCCTGGAGCCCGAGCTCGGTGGCGAGCTTCGAGCTGCCCCAGCTCAAGGTGATGCCGCCGCCGCCGTGGCCGTAATTGTGGACCAGCGCCTTGTCGCCGAGCGTGTCGCGACGGACGACGAACCCGCTCCGGCGGTAGGGCCTCAGGCCCGCGACCGAGCGGATCAGCCGGCTGGGGTCGGCATCGACCGGGGCGAGCGGCGTGCAGTCGCCGAAGCGCCGAGTGCCGACCGTCGCGCAGCCTGAGAGCAGGGCGGCGGTACCGGCGGTGAACGCCCTACGATCCAACAACATCCGTTCGTCCTGAGCTTGTCGAAGGACTGCCCTTCTCTCCTCTTTGAAAAGAAAAACCGGGCTTCGACAAGCTCAGCCCGAACGGTTTGGCCTACTCCACCGTCTCCACCGTCAGCCGGTCGTTGGTGAAGACGCACACCTCGGCCGCGATCTGCATCGCCCGGCGGGCGAGCACTTCGGGATCCTGCTCATAGTCGGCGAGAGCCTTGGCCGCCGACAAAGCGTAATTGCCGCCCGAGCCGATCGCCGCGATGCCGCCTTCGGGCTCGAGCACGTCGCCGTTCCCGGTGAGGATCAGCATCTGCTCGGCGTCGGCGACGATCATCAGCGCTTCCAAATTGCGCAGATATTTGTCGGTGCGCCAGTCCTTCGCCAGCTCGACCGCGGCGCGCAGCAGCTGGCCGTTATATTGCTCGAGCTTCTTTTCCAGCCGCTCGAACAAGGTGAAGGCGTCAGCGGTCGCGCCGGCGAAGCCGCCGATCACCTTCCCGTCGGCGCCGATGCGCCGCACCTTTTTCGCGTTGGGCTTCATCACCGTGTTGCCCATGCTGACTTGCCCGTCGCCGGCAATGACGGTCTTGCCGCCCTTCTTGACGCCGAGGATGGTTGTTCCGTGCCATTGTTCCATGACGAATGAGGTGGGGCGATGCGGCGCGGCTTACAAGCGCTGCTCGAAGCGGCGGTCGGGAATGATCCAGGCGATCGCGATCGCGAGGTAGATGGCGACGGAAATGTAGGGCGAGACGAAGGCGAGCGGCACCGCGGTGATGTAACCACCGAAGCTCAGCCGCTCTTTCAGGCCGCCGCGGAGCGCGCGCTTGATGTTTGACGAATCTCCTTCCGCCGCGACCAACGCCCGCTCCAGCAGCAGATAGGCAATCGCGGCGAAAACCAGGACCACCCCGAACGAGGCGACGGGCCACGGCGTCACCCCGGCTTCGTCGATCCAGCGGATCATCAGCGGGAAGAGGGTCAGGCAGAACAGCAAGGCGTGGTTCGCCCACAAGACGCTGCCGGTCACCTTGTGCGCCGATTGCATCATGTGATGGTGGTTGTTCCAGAAGATCGCGACGTTGACGAACGCCAGCAAGTAAGCCGCGAGCAGCGGCAGCACGGCGAGCGCAGCGCCCAGCGTCGGCTCTGCCGGCAGTTTCAGTTCGAGCACCATGATCGTGAGCACGATGGCGACGACGGCGTCGGTCAGCGCGTTGAGGCGGGCGGGGCTCATTGCTGTCAGTCGATCAGCGCTTCGAAGCGCTTGTCAGGCACCAGCCACATCAGCGCGACAGCGACATAGATGGCGACCGAGATCCACGGCCAGAGCAGCGCCAGCGGGATGGCCACCACGTAGGCGAGGATCGTTATCTTGCCCTTGCGGCCGCCCTGTGCCGCCTTGGTGATCGGGGCGTCGGCGTCGTTTACCCTCACCAGCGCCTGGAACAGCAGCCCGCTCGACAGGGCGCACAACAGCATGAGGGCGCCGTAGGCGATGACCGTGTCGCGCGTGATCCCGGCCTCGCCGACCCACCGCATCACGAAGGGTACCAGGCTGAGCCAGAACAGGAAGAAGAGGTTGGCGAGCAGCACCGTTCCCCTCACCTTGCGCGATGCCTGGAGCATGTTGTGGTGCTGGTTCCAGTAGATGCCGACCTTGATGAACGAGAGCGCATAAGCGGCGAAGAGCACGGTCAGCGGCGCCAGCGCCTTCAATCCCGCGCCCTGCGGCACCGGCA
>DATDDW010000209.1:0-10908 GCA_036523615.1 Sphingomicrobium sp. | reverse complement strand
TCAAGGCCGCCTGCTCGGCGGCGTGGCGTTTGGCGAGGCCGCTCGCCGGTGAGGCGCTCTCGGCGCGGCCGGCATAGCGCGCGCGCATTCCGGCGAAACCCGCATCGGCGAGGCATTGTTCGAGCAGGTCCTCGACGAAGCTCCAGGCGCCGTTGTTCTTCGGCTCTTCCTGCGCCCACACCAATTCTTCGAGCTTGGGCATCGCCTGGAGCCGCTTGATCAGCGGTTCGGAGGGGAACGGGTAAAGCTGCTCGATCCGCACGATTTCGACGCCGACGTCCCCGGCCCCGTCGCGCGCTTCCATCAGCTCGTAGGCGAGCTTGCCCGAGCACAGCACCAACCGCCGCGTCTCGCCCTGCGGCGGCGGGTTCAAGTCCGAGAGGATCCGCCGGAAGTGGCTGTCGCCGGTGAAATCCGCCGCCTTCGACACCGCGAGCTTGTGCCGCAGCAGCGACTTGGGGGTCATCAGCACCAGCGGCTTGCGGAAATCGCGCCGGATCTGCCGCCTCAGGATGTGGAAGTAATTGGCCGGCGTCGTGCAGTTGGCGACCTGCAGATTGTCCTCGGCGCACAGCTGGAGGTAGCGCTCGGGCCGCGCCGAGCTGTGTTCCGGTCCCTGGCCCTCGTAACCGTGGGGAAGAAGCAGCACGAGCCCGCTCGCGCGCAGCCACTTGGCTTCGCCGGCGGCGACAAACTGGTCGATGATCACCTCGGCGCCATTGGCGAAATCGCCGAACTGCCCCTCCCACAGCACCAGGCAGCGCGGGTCGGCGAGCGAATAGCCATATTCGAAGCCGAGCACGCCGAACTCCGACAGCGGGCTGTCACGGACCTCGAAGCGCCCGCCCCCCGAATCGGATTCAACGTGGCACAGCGGGATATATTTCTCGCCGGTCTGCTGATCGACCCACACGGCGTGGCGCTGGCTGAAGGTGCCGCGGCCGCTGTCCTGGCCCGACAGCCGCACGCCATTGCCTTCGGCGACGAGGCTGCCGAACGCCAGCGCCTCGGCGGTCGCCCAGTCGAAGCCCTCGCCGGTCTCGAACATCTGCTTTTTGGCGTCGAGGATCCGTTGCAGAGTCTTGTGGATGTTGAAGCCCTCGGGGACGCGGGTGAGGACCTCGGCGAGGGAGCGCATCTCCTCATCGTTGATCGCCGTGGCCGTGTTGCGCCGGCCGAGTACCGGCTCTTCGGGGCGGCCGAGGCCGGCCCAGCGGCCGCCGAACCAGTCGGCCTTGCTCGGCACATAGGACGTCGCCGCCTGGAACTCCTCCTCGAGCTCCGCGACATAAGCCTCCTTCTGCTGGTCGATCCACGCCTGGTCGACCACGCCCTCGGCAATCAGCCGCTTGCCGTAGATCTCGCTGATCGGCGGATGCTTCTTGATCGCGGCATACATCAGCGGCTGGGTGAAGCTCGGCTCGTCGCCTTCGTTGTGGCCGAAGCGGCGGTAGCACCACATGTCGATGACGATGTCGCGGTTGAAGGTGGTGCGGAATTCGGTGGCGAGCTTGCAGCAGAAGGTCACCGCTTCGGGGTCGTCGCCGTTGACGTGCAGGATCGGCGCCTGGATGCCCTTGGCGACGTCCGAAGGGTACGGCGACGACCGCCCGAACTGCGGGCTGGTGGTGAAGCCGATCTGGTTGTTGACGATGAAGTGGATCGTGCCGCCGGTGCCGTAGCCGGGCAGGCCGGAGAAGCTCAGGCACTCCCACACGACGCCCTGCCCGGCGAACGCCGCATCGCCATGGAGCAGCATCGGCAGGACCTTGTCGCCCTGCTTGTCGCCCATGATCGTCTGCACTGCGCGGACTTTGCCGAGCACGACTGGATCGACGGCTTCCAGATGCGACGGGTTGGGCAGCAGCGTCAGGTGCACCTTGATCCCGTCGAACTCGCGGTCCGACGAGGTGCCGAGGTGGTATTTGACGTCGCCCGAGCCGCCGACGTCGGCCGGGTTGGTGGCGCCGCCGGCGAATTCGTGGAAGATCGCGCGGTACGGCTTGCCCATGACGTTGCAGAGGATGTTGAGGCGCCCCCGGTGCGGCATGCCGAGGTCGATCTCCTCGACGCCGTTCAGCCCGCCATATTTGATCACCGCCTCGAGCGCGGGGACTGCGCTCTCGCCGCCATCGAGCCCGAAGCGCTTGGTGCCGACATATTTGCGGGCGAGGAATTTCTCCCACTCCTCGGCGTGCATCACCTTGGCGAGGATCGACTGCTTGCCCTCGGGGGTGAACGTGATCCCCGCGTCCTTGCCCTCCATCCGCTCCTGGAGGAAACGCCGCTCCTTCACGTCGTTGATGTGCATGTATTCGAGGCCGACGTGGCCGCAGTAATTCGCCTGCAGGACGCGAACGATCTCCCGGATCGTAGCCGTCTCGAAGCCGAGTACGCCGCAAATGTAGATGGGCCGGTCGAGATCGCCGGGCCCGAAGCCGTGGAACTCGGGCGTCAGGTCGGCCGGGATGTCGCGCCTGGCAAGCCCCAGCGGGTCGAGATCGGCGGCGAGATGGCCGCGCACGCGATAGGTGCGGATCAGCATCATCGCCCGGATGCTGTCGTCGGCGGCGCGGCGGACCTCGTCGGCGCTGGCGCCGCTCTTGACCGCGCGGTCAGCGACCGCCTGCTTCACCTTCTCGATAGTCGCCTGGGTCGGGTCGAGGCCGAGATTGAGCTCGTCGAGCTCCTCGATCGGCCAGCCTTGCCGTTCCCAGCTCGGGCCGGGCTCACGCTCTACAAAACCGATCGCGTCGTTCATGCCGAAACGAGCAACTCCTTCAACGTCTTGCCCAGCTCAGATGGGCTGGGGGAGACGGTAATTCCAGCCGCTTCCATGGCCGCGATCTTGCTCGCGGCATCGCCCTTGCCGCCCGAGACGATCGCTCCGGCATGGCCCATCCGGCGTCCGGGCGGCGCGGTACGGCCAGCGATGAAGCCCACGACCGGCTTGCGGCGGCCGCGGCGCGCTTCGTCGGCCAAAAACTGCGCGGCATCCTCCTCGGCGCTGCCGCCGATCTCGCCGATCATGATGATCGACCGGGTCTCGTTATCAGCGAGGAACATCTCGAGGATGTCGATAAACTCGGTGCCCTTGACCGGGTCGCCGCCGATCCCGACCGCGGTTGATTGGCCGAGGCCCTCGTTGGTCGTCTGGAACACCGCCTCGTAGGTCAAAGTGCCCGAGCGGCTGACCACCCCGACGCTGCCTTTCAAGAAGATGTTGCCGGGCATGATGCCGATCTTGCACTCGTTGGGCGTCAGCACGCCGGGGCAATTCGGCCCGATCAGCCGCGACTTCGAGCCCGACAGCGCCCGCTTCACCCGCACCATGTCGAGCACCGGAATCCCTTCCGTGATGGCGACGATCAGCGGCACTTCGGCGTCGATCGCTTCGAGGATCGAATCGGCCGCGAACGGCGGCGGCACGTAGATGACCGACGCCGTCGCGCCGGTTTTCCTGACCGCCTCGTGCACAGTGTCGAACACCGGCAGGCCGAGGTGCGTCGTCCCGCCCTTCCCCGGAGTCACGCCGCCGACCATCTGCGTCCCGTAATCGAGCGCCTGGCGTGTGTGGAACGTGCCGGTCTCGCCGGTCATGCCCTGCGTGACGACCTTCGTGTTCCTGTCGACGAGGACGCTCACGCCACCGCCTCTTCCGCGAGGCTCGGCTCGATCTGGCGGCACGCCTCGAGCAGCTCCTTCACCGCATCGACGCTGACGTTGAAATTCTCTCGCGCGTGGGCGTCGAGCTCGATCTCGACGATCCGCTCCACTCCGCCCGCGCCGATCACCACCGGAACGCCGACATAGAGGTCATGCACGCCGTATTGGCCGGTGAGGTTCGCCGCGCAGGGCAGCACCCGCTTCTTGTCCTTCAAAAAGCTCTCCGCCATCGCGATCGCGCTGGTCGCCGGGGCGTAGAAGGCCGATCCGGTCTTGAGCAGCGCGACGATCTCCCCGCCGCCGCCGCGGGTGCGCTTGACGATCGCGTCGACCTTGTCCTGGCTCGTCCAGCCCATCTTGACGAGGTCGGGGATCGGGATCCCGGCGACCGTCGAATATTGGACCACCGGCACCATCGTGTCGCCGTGGCCGCCGAGCACGAACGCGGTCACGTCCTCGACGCTCACTCCAAACTCCTCAGCGAGGAAGGTACGGAAGCGCGCGCTGTCGAGCACTCCGGCCATGCCGACGACCATGTGGTGCGGCAGCCCCGAAAATTCGCGCAGCGCCCACACCATCGCGTCCAAGGGGTTGGTGATGCAGATGACGAAGGCCTTGGGCGCATGCTGGCGGATGCCCTCGCCGACCGCTTTCATCACCTTCAAATTGATGCCGAGCAGGTCGTCGCGGCTCATCCCGGGCTTGCGCGGCACTCCGGCCGTCACGATGCACACGTCGGCGCCTTCGATGTCGGCATAATCGGACGTGCCTTTGAGCTTGGCGTCGAAGTCGTCGATCGGCCCCGCCTGCGAAATATCCAGCGCCTTGCCCTCCGGCACGCCTTCAACGACGTCGAACAGGACAATGTCACCGAGCTCGCGCATCGCCGCGAGGTGAGCGAGCGTTCCGCCGATCATTCCGGCGCCGATCAGCGCGATCTTTTTCCGAGCCATAGAAGCTCCTGTTTGCTCAGCTGTTCTGGAGCGCCGACGACCGGCGCTGCGAAGTTGGCGGCGCTCTAACCGGCAAGGCAGAGCGGAGCAACCGCTCTGGCGCCAGGATTAAATGGGTGTTGCAGCCCGATGAACGGCGAAACTTGAGACTTCCGCGGTCGTTTCACTGTCAGACAAAGGAGAATGTTCTGATGACGAAACTTGCACTTGCGCTTGGAGTCGCCGCGGTCGCGATGACCTCGATGTCGGCTCCGGCCGACGCCCGCCGCCACTATACGAACTACACGGTGTGCGTGAAGCACCGCCACGGCCATTGCGTCGCGTGGCGACGGCTGACCCGTCACCAGGCGATGCGCCGCGGCTTCCCCGTCGGTCACGCGTTCGGACCCGACTACAGCTACGTCGACATCGGCACGCTGCCGCAGCCGGTCGTCACCCGCTATCACCTCGGGCCGAACTTTCGTTACGTGAACGACAACGGCTACATCTACGTCGTCAACCCGAACACCTATCGCGTGGTCCGGGTGATCAACGTGCCGATGTAAGCGCGTAACGACTTCGCAGAGAACGGCCGCCGGGGTGCGTTCCGGCGGCCTTTTCGCATCGTCAAGCGTTGTTCATCGGCATTCCGCTATAGTGGCAGCATTATGAAACACATTCTCCTGTTCGGCGGCGCACTCGCGTTGGCCATTGCCGCACCGGCGGCGGCCAAGCACGGTACGGGCTACGGTCCCGCCGGCTGCCCGCCTGGTCTCGCCAAGAAGGGCTGCATGCCTCCGGGTCAGGCCAAGAAGCTGTACGCCGTCGGCGAGCTTCTGCCGCTGGGGAGCGCGGACCCCTACGCGTTCGGCCAGATCCCGCCGCAGCTGCGCACTCAGTACGGCCTCAGCCCCTACGGCAGCTATTATTACGGCAACGGCTATCTATACCGGGTCGACCCCCGCACCCTGTTGATCCAGCAGGTGATCGCGGCAGTGCTTCGCTAGACCAGCCCGGCCGGCCTTTTCTTGCACCGCCGCCGCGTGCTAGCGGCTCGGCCCAAGCAAGGAGTTTGACCGCTTGGCCGAGTTTACGCTTCCCAAGAACAGCAAGATTACGAAGGGGCGCACCTATCGGTCGGAGGAAGGCAAGCGCCTCCGCACCTTCAAGATCTACCGCTACGACCCCGACACCAGCGCCAACCCCCGCTACGACATCTACACCATCGACCTCGACAAATGCGGGCCGATGGTCCTCGACGCGCTCATCAAGATCAAGAATGAGATCGACCCGACTTTGACCTTCCGCCGCTCGTGCCGCGAAGGGATTTGCGGCAGTTGCGCGATGAACATGGACGGGCGCAACGGCCTCGCCTGCACCACGGCGATCGAGGATTTGAAGGGCGACATCAGGATCACGCCGCTGCCGCACATGGAGGTGGTCAAGGACCTTGTCCCCGACCTCACCCACATTTACGCCCAATATGCGCTGATCCAGCCGTGGCTGAAGACGTCGAGCCCCGCGCCGTCGCGCGAGCGGCTGCAATCGCCCGAGGACCGGGCCAAGCTGGACGGCCTCTACGAGTGCATTCTCTGCTTCTGCTGCTCGACGAGCTGCCCGAGCTATTGGTGGAACGCCGACAAGTTCCTTGGCCCCGCCATCCTGCTGCAGGCCTATCGCTGGATCGCCGACAGCCGCGACGAAGCGACCGGCGAGCGCCTCGATCAGCTGGAAGACCCCTACCGCCTGTACCGCTGCCACACGATCATGAATTGCGCCAACGTCTGCCCCAAGGGCCTGAACCCGGCGAAGGCGATCGCAGAGACCAAGAAGCTTATCGCCGAACGCGCGGCGTGAGCGACGAGGTCTACCGCGCCGAAGGCCTCGAGGACGTTCCAGTCCCGACCGGCGCGACTCCCGATCCCGACAATCCCGGCTGGTACAGCTGGGGCGACTTTCCCCGCGGCAGCTTCGCCGCGGCGACGGGGCGGCTGCTGTTCAAGCCGGATGGCGCGGGCCGCGCCACCTGCCGCATGTTCCCGACCGAGCAGCACATGAACATGGGTGGCTCGCTCCACGGCGGCTCCGTGATGAGCTTCATCGACATGGCGCTGTTCGCCGGCGGCCTCTGCGCCGGGATGGAGCGCGGTCACTATGTAACGCTCGACCTCACCACCCATTTCCTTGCCCGCGGCCGGCCCGGCTCCCCGCTCGACGCGCATGTCCAGCTGGTCAAGCAGACGCGCGGCCACGCCTTCCTCCAGGGCGTGGTCACCCAGAACGACGAACCCTGCTACAGCTTCACCGGCACGCTGAAGCGCATCCGCGAACGCAACGCGCCCGCATGAGCGGACCTGTCGGACGAGCCTATGCGGCGCTCGTCAAAGCCGGGGAGCTCAAGCCCGACGCAGCGCAGGAGCGCGCGGTCGCCGCGCTCGACCGCCTCGCCGCGAGCCTCAACCCAAAGCCGCTGCTCTCGCGCCTGCTCCACCAGCGGAGCGAAGGTCCAGCGGGCGTGTACCTGTGGGGCGGAGTCGGCCGCGGCAAGTCGATGCTGATGGACCTCGCCTTCGCCCAGATTGCGATCGAGCCGAAGCGCCGCGCGCACTTCCACGAGTTCATGCTCGAAACCCACCAGCGCCTCCAGCGCGCTCGCGAGAGGGAAAAAGGCGATCCCGTCGAACCCGTCGCTGAGGAAATCGCCGACGAAGCGCGGCTGCTGTGCTTCGACGAGATGCAGGTCACCAACCCGGCCGACGCGATGATTCTGTCGCGCCTGTTCGGCAAATTGCTCGAACGCGGCGTGAAAGTGGTGACCACCTCGAACAGGCCGCCTTCGGACCTCTACCTCGGCGGGCTCAACCGCGAGCTGTTCCTGCCGTTCATCGAGCTGGTCGAGCGACGAATGCTCGTCGTCCCGGTGAACGGGCCGACCGACTACCGCCTGGAGCGGCTCTCCGGAGTTGAAGTGTGGCACTTGCCCAACGGGCCGGAAGCCACCGCGGCGCTCAGCCGCGCCTTCTTCCAGCTTACCGACTATCCGGTGGAGGACCGCGCCAAAGTGCCATCGGAAGAGCTCGACGTCGGCGGCGGGCGAACGCTCCACGTGCCCAAGAGCCTCAAGGGCGTCGCCGTCTTCTCGTTCAAGCGGCTGTGCGGCGAGCCGCGCGGCGCCGCCGACTATCTCGCGATCGCGCGGCGCTACCACACGGTGATCGTCGTCGGCATCCCGGTGATGGGACCCGAGATGCGCAATGAGGCCGCACGGTTCGTGACCCTCATCGACGCTCTC
Source organism: Sphingomicrobium sp. (assembly GCA_036523615.1). Classification (GTDB taxonomy): domain Bacteria; phylum Pseudomonadota; class Alphaproteobacteria; order Sphingomonadales; family Sphingomonadaceae; genus Sphingomicrobium. The sequence continues at coordinate 3,018 of DATDDW010000209.1, read as the reverse complement.
TACGAGCACAAGGTGAAGCTCCTCGCCGCGGCCAATGCGGAACCGCAGGGACTCTACCCGTCGGGTGACGGGACATTCGAATTTCAGCGCACCATCAGCCGCTTGGAAGAAATGCGCAGCGCCGAGTACCTGGCCGAAGGACATGGCGCAGCGGCTTGACGCGGCGGCGGCGAAGAGTAGGCGTCCCGCAACTGATTCTCGGGGAGGACAATTTTTTCATGATTCGTCAGATACTTGCCGCCACGGTATGCGCTTTCGCCCTGACCGGCGTCGGCGCCGCGGCGGCCCCCAAGCTCACTCCGGCGCAGCACGATGCGGCTCACGCCATGTTCGAGCACATCATCGACATTCCCACGGTGATCGGCCGCCATCGGGTGCCGGAAGAGGCGCAATATGTCGCCGACCAGTTCAAGGCTGCCGGCTTCCCCGCGGAAGACATCCACGTGCTGCCCTACCACACTTCGAGCTCGACGCAGGGCGACGATGATACCGCGGCGCTGATCGTCCGCTGGCGCGCGGTGGGAACGCCGACGGCCAAGCCGATCATGCTGATGGGCCACATGGACGTCGTCGAGGCCAAGCCCGAGGATTGGTCCGTCGACCCGTTCAAGATGATCGAGAAGGACGGCTATTATTACGGTCGCGGCAGCATCGACATGAAAGACGGCATCGTCGCCATCACCCAGGCGATGATCAACCTGAAGAAGGCGGGGTTTAAACCAAAGCGCGACATCGTCGTCCTGTTCACCGGCGATGAGGAGACCAACGGCATCGGCGCGAAGAACGGCGCGAGCCAGTGGCTCGACCTCCTCGGCCACCCGGACTTCGGCCTCAATGCCGACGGCGGCGGCGGCGGTTTCAACCCCGACGGCAGTCCGGCCGGCTTCACGCTGCAGACCGCCGAGAAAACCTACGCCGACTACACGTTCACGGTTCACAATCGCGGCGGCCATTCGTCGAAGCCGCGCAAGGACAATGCGATCTACAGCCTCGCGCATGCGCTCGAGAAGCTCGAAGCCTATCGCTTCCAGCCGATGATGAATGAGACCACGCGCGCCTATTTCGAGGGGCGGCAAAAGACCGAGAAAGGGCCGCTTGGCGATGCGATGCGCCGCTGGCTGGCTAATCCCAACGACGGTCAAGCTGCGGACATCATCGAGGCGAGCGAGAGCGAGGTCGGCCTGACCCGCACCCGCTGTGTCGCCACGCGACTGTTCGGGGGCCACGCCAACAACGCGCTGCCGCAGCTCGCGCAGGCGCGCATCAATTGCCGCATCTTCCCCGGCGTCGACCCCAACGCGATCAAGGCGGAGCTCGAGCGCCTGGTCAACGATCCGCAGGTCACCGTCACGCGCGAAGACGACAATCCCGCGTCGCTTGCCTCACCGCTTCGCCCCGACGTGACGGCCGCATACACGCGAGCAGTCCAGACGTTGCACCCCGGAATGCCGGTCTTCCCCGAAATGTCGACGGGGGCGAGCGATGCCCGTCCGTTCCGTGTCGCCGGCATTCCGATCTACGGCGCCAGCGGCGGCTGGGTCGTGGTGCCGGTCGACAATCGCGCCCATGGCCGCGACGAGCGCCTTCCGGTGCAGTCGCTGTATGACAATGTGGTCCATTTCCAGCTGATGCTGCAGGACCTCGCAGGCAAATAGGAGTGAACATGAAGCCCTTTATCGCGGTCATCCTGGCTGCTGCCGCTTCGAGTGCGGCCTTCTCCGCCACCGATCCCCGGACGCTCCCGACCAAGCTCGAGCCCGCCTGGCAGGCGAAGACGCGCGAAGTGTTCAAGCAAGCGATCGAGATCCCGAGCGTGCATCACCGCGGGCAAGTGCCGCGCGTCGCCAAGCTGCTTGCCGACCAGTTCCGCGCCGCCGGAATTCCGGATTCCGACATCCACATGATGCCCTATGAGGCGCTGCCCGGCGACCAGACGATGGCGCTGATCGTCCGCTGGCGCTCGCCGCACCCGACGGCCAAGCCGATCCTGGTGCTCGGCCACATGGACGTCGTCGAGGCCAAGCGCGAGGACTGGAAGTTCGACCCGTTCGTGTTTCGCGAAGAGGGCGGCTACTTCCTCGGCCGCGGCAGCAGCGACATGAAGAACGGCGACGTCGCGACGACCATGGCCGCGGTCAAGCTCATGTCGGAAGGGTTCAAGCCCAACCGCGACATTATCTTCTTCTACAGCGGCGATGAGGAAACCGACGGCCGCGGTGCGACGCTGGGCTCGACCAAGTGGCGCAACCTCACCGACGCCGAGTTCGGGCTCAATGCCGATGGCGGCTGCGCCTCCTACGACCAAGATTTCCGTCCGCTAGGCTGCGGCATCTCGATCGCCGAGAAGACCTTCCAGACCTATTTCCTGACGACGCGCAATCCTGGCGGGCACAGCAGCCGCCCGCGCCCCGACAACGCGATCTACGATCTCGCCGACGCGCTGGAGAAGCTGCGCACGCACCGCTTCGCGCCGATGCTCAACCCGGCAAATCGCGGCTATTTTGAGGAGCGCGCCAAGCAGGAGGGCAACAGCCCGCTGGGCCAGGCGATCCGCCGCTGGCTCGCCAATCCCAACGACGGCGAAGCTGCCGACATCGTCGAAGCGAGCCCGCTTGACGTCGGCCTCACGCGCACGCGCTGCGTCGCAACGATGCTCAAGGGCGGCCACGCGGACAATGCGCTGCCGCAGAGCGCGACGGCGACCGTCAATTGCCGGATCTTCCCCGGAGTCCAGCCGAAGGACGTCCAGGCCGAGCTCCAGCAGCTGGTCGGCCCCAATGTCGAAGTGACGCCCGACCCCAACTTCATCGGTCAGCCCACGCCCGCCTCGCCGCTTCGGCCCGAAGTCCTGGCGGCAGTCACCAAGGGGATCCATGCGGTCGTCGACCAACGGATGGACGTGTTCCCGGTGATGTCCGCCGGAGCGAGCGACGGCAGTTTCTTCCGCGCTCAAGGCATCCCGGTTTACGACATGGACAGCAGCTGGGGCATTTCGCCGCTCGACGACCGCGCCCACGG
>DATDDW010000208.1:0-5394 GCA_036523615.1 Sphingomicrobium sp. | reverse complement strand
TTCCCAGAGAGCGCGGGTGCTCGAATAGCAACCGGTCGACGATCCCGCCTTGTTCGCTGCCCACATTCGGATGATCGGTCGCCATGGCTCTGCCCTTGAGTGCGAAACTGGCGACCCCGACAGGATTCGAACCTGTGGCCCTCAGATTAGGAATCTGATGCTCTATCCTGCTGAGCTACGGGGTCTGACTGCGAGGAATAGGGATGGATGCGCTTGCAATCAATTCAGGGCTGCAGCGCGGCCGACCAGCCTAGAACGGCGTTCCGCGCCTGGAGCGAGCTGCTGGTCGGTGGGTAGGGGACCGAAGCGCGATCACAGTAACCATAAATCCATAAGGGAGTTATTTAACGCCGATCAGGAGGTCAGTTCAGCTGTTTCGGGGGCACGACCGGAAGCGGCAGCGGCGCGACCGGGATCCCTTCCTCAACCAGCGATTTGGCGTCGGCGAGCGTGGCCTGGCCGTGAACCTGCTCGGGCGGCATTTCCCCGCTGTGCATCGCCCGCGCGGTGTCGACGAACGCCTCGCCCACCCAGCGCGAGCCCTTGAGCAGCTCCGCCTGGATCGCGGCCAGCCGCGCGAGCGGCGCGTCGCCACCTTTCCTCGTGACTCGCGGCGCCATCGGCGCTTTGCCGACATTGGCCGATTGGCAAAACGGGCATTGCACCAGACCCCCGGCGCTCTGCTCCTCGTAATCGCTGGTCGAGCGGAACCACACCTCGAACGTGTCGCCGGAGCTGCACGAGGCTTCGCGGCACTGGAGATCGAAAACGATCATAGGCTCACCGCCTCCGGAATAGGCCGCCGGTGGTTAAGCGCGGGTATGCGCGAACGCACGTCGGAAATGCGCGCAAGGTCGATGTCGGCGAAGCCGACGCCCTGCTCCTCGCCCATGTCGAGCAGCACTTCGCCCCATGGGTCGACGACCAGCGAATGGCCGTAGGTTTGGCGCCCGTCCTCGTGGCGGCCGACCTGCGCCGCGGCGACGACGAACAGCCCCGCCTCGATCGCGCGCGCGCGAAGAAGGACATGCCAGTGCGCCTTGCCGGTAGGCACGGTGAAGGCCGCCGGGACGGCGATCACGTCGGCATCGGCTTCCGCCAGCCGCTCGAACAGGCCGGGGAAGCGCAGGTCGTAGCAGATGGTGAGCCCCAGCTTGCCGACGGGCGTGCCGTTGACGAGCACCGCTTTCTGCCCCGGCGAGTAGGTGTTCGACTCGCGCCAGCTCTCGCCCGTAGGGAGATCAACGTCGAACAAATGCAGCTTGTCGTAGGTCGGCTTCACCTCGCCTTCGCGGTCGATGACGAAGCCGCGGTTCGCGACCTTGTCGCCGGCAAGCACGGCGAGCGAGCCGATGTGCAGCCAGATCCTGAAGCGCTTTGCCGCCTCGCGGCAGGCGGCGAGCACCGCGTCGTCCTGTTCGGGCCGAATGCTCTTGGCGGCGCGTGCACTATCGCGGTCGAGCAGGCCCGACATTTCGGGCGTGAACAGCATCTCCGCGCCGCCCGCCGCAGCCTCGGCGATGGCGGCCTCGAGAGCGCGCGCGTTCGCCGCCGGGTCAATGCCCGTGTTCGACTGGAACAAAGCGATGCGGGTCATCGCGCGATCAGGTCGTCGAGCCGGCCGTCGCGCTCGAGCGCCATGAGGTCGTCGCAGCCGCCGACGTGATGCTCGCGGATGAAGATCTGCGGCACCGTCGTCCGGCCCTTCGCGCGGTCGATCATCTGCGCGCGGATCTCGCCGCCATAGTCGACCGAAATCTCCCGATATTCGACACCTTTGGCATCGAGCAGCGCCTTTGCCCGCCAGCAATAGGGGCAGAAGGTCTTGGTGTAGATTTCGACGGTCACCTCAAGTCCTCAGACACCAACTTAAGCATGAGGCTTAACGCATCAACTGCGAAGGTTTCACCACGCGCGCCCAGCTGACGAGCTCGACGCGGGCCGCGCCGGCGCGCTTCAGCGTCCGAGCGCAGGCCTCGGCGGTGCTCCCGGTGGTGAGCACGTCGTCGACGAGGATCACCGTCTTGCCGCTGATCGCCGCCTTGTCGCGGACGCGAAAAGCGCCGGCGACGGTCTTGCGCCGCTGCAGCGGGCTCATGCCCTTCAAGGGCGGAGTGCGCTTGACCCGCTTGAGCGTCAGCGCGGAGCTCTGGAGGTGGAGGAGGCGCGACAGCTCGCGCGCGACCGGCGCCGACTGGTTGAAGCCGCGCTGCCACAACCGCGTCCGGTGCAGCGGCACGGGAACGAGCAGCGCGTCGTCGGACGCGCTGACCAGCGGCGCCATGTAGCGCGCCATGGTCCGCGCGATCGCGACCTTGCGCCCGTATTTGAGGCGGATCGCCAGGCTGCGCGACAGGTCGTCGTAAGCGACGGCCGAGCGCGTCCGCGCAATGCGCGGCGGCTTGGCGAGGCAAACGGCGCAAATTCTCTGCTCGGTCCCCTGGAGCGGCAGTCCGCACACCGCGCAGCCGCCGTCGCCGAGGAACTCGATCTGCTTCCAGCAGTCGGAACAGAAGCTGTGCACCTCGTCGACGATGGTGCCGCAGCCGGCGCAGCGCGGCGGAAGCGCGAAATCGAGCGCCCATCGGGCACAGCTGCGCACCACCTTGCTAATCATCTCTCACCTTGTCGCTCGCGCCGCGCCATCGCACAAGCGCCGGCGTGGCGGCCCTCTTCGACATGCATCTGCGGGCGCTGCGGCGCGACCGCGCCGCGCGCATCGGACCGGAGCTGTTCCTGTTCGAGCGGGTTTTTGCAGATTGCCTCGAACGGATCGAGCTGGTGCAGCGCCGGTTCGAGCGCGCGCTCCTGATCGGATCTCCCGATCCGCGCTGGCCGGCGCGCCTCAGCGGCCTCGCTGACCGGGTGGATGTGCGCGATCCCGGAGGTTCGTTCGCCCGAGGCGCGGGTGGGGAAACGATAGTCGAGGATGCGTGGGAGCCGCCCGCAACCTATGACCTGGTGCTTGCGATCGGCACGCTCGACACGGTCAACGAGCTGCCGCTCGCGCTGCAGCTGATCCGACATGCGATGCGCGCCGATGGGCTGTTCATTGGCGCAGTGTCGGGCGGCGATACGCTGCCGCAGCTTCGGGCGGCGATGCGGGCGGCGGATGCCGCGACCGGAATCGCGGCGCCGCACGTGCACCCGCGGATCGAAGCCGCGGCGCTCGCGCCGCTCTTGTCGGGCGCCGGCTTCGTCCGGCCGGTCGTGGACGTCGAGCGAATCCCCGTCGCCTACCGCTCGTTCGACCAGCTGGTCGCCGACCTTCGCGCGATGGGTGCGACAAATATCCTGAGCGAACGGCCGCGGTGGCTCGGCAAAGCGCCGCGCGCCACGGCATCCACGCATTTTTCCGAGGCAGGAGAGGGGAAGCGAACCACCGAAATCTTTGAGATTCTGCACTTCGCCGCGTGGACAGCCGCAGAAGGGATGAGCGGGCGTTAACGATAGAAGCAGTAGGTCTTGTTAACTGATGTTGCCTTACATCTGCCGCGTGGACGTGGACCAGAGGAGGGTGGCGTGATCGCTATCCGCAAGAAATTGCGCATGCTCGGCGCGCATGAGCGTGGAGCTACCGCTATCGAATATGGCTTGATTGTCGCGCTGATCGCGCTTGCCTGCGTCAGCGGGATGCAGTCGCTCGGCGGCGGCGTCGGCGGCATGTGGGGCAAGCTTCAGAATACGATGAACACCTACATGTAGGTGTTCGAGGCTTCAGGTCCGCCGCGTTCCATAGACGACGAGCTTCACCCTTTGGCCGGGCGTCAGCACGGCATTCGCCGGCAGCCCGTTCAGCGCAAGAAAACGATCAAGCTTGAAATCGCGATAGGCCATCCGGCTGGCGAGCGACTGGACCGTCTCGCCGGGAGCGACCGTCACCACATGAATCACGCGCGGGTGGATCGCCGCGGCTTCCTCGGCGCTGATCTTGCGCAGCGAGTTGACCATCGGCGTGAACGCTCCGACGCCTGTGCCGCCAGGGGTCAGCATGACGAAATGATAAACCCGCTGCGGGTCCCACTGATAGGCGACGACGCTGACGTCGACCACGCCGGAACCCGTGTTCAGCCGCGCCGTCGTGACGGCGGCGGGCATGCCGCTGATGACCATGTGCTGCGGTTGCGGTACCGCGAGCTGGATGCGGCCCCTCGTCAGTTGCTCGAACACGCGCAGGATATAGTTGTCGAGCGATCCGGTGAAGCGGCCGCCGCTGAATTGCGCCTTGCCGGCCGAGCCGGAGACGGTCACCGCATAGGTGCCGTTCGACATCAAATAGCCGGGCGGAACGCGGAACTGGATGCGCAGGTCGGGGTGAGTGAAGGTCGGCCCGTCGATGATGCCCTGCGCCGGGTCGTCGTCGACGTACAGGCCTTCGATCTGGTTGAGGAACACGTCACGGTTGCGAATGCCGGTGCCGAGGCGGCCGGTCGCTCGTCCTTCCTGGAAGGCGCGCTGCATCCGGTTCTCGCTTAGCGGGTGGGTGCTAGCCCACTCGGGCGTCTGGCGGTTGGTGCGGCCCTGAAGCCGCGCCTGGAGCGCGGAATTCTCGGTCAGCACGGCAAGGAGCCCCGCGGCGCCGGCGGGGTCATACCCCGCCTGGATCATGTACCTGAGGCCCAGTGTGTCAGCCTCATATTCCTGCTCGCGCGAGAAGCTCAGCTCATCGAGCTTGGCCCGGGCGCGGAATTGCGCGCCGAGATAGGGATTGCCGAACACGGTGCCGACGATCCGGCCGAACACGCCAAGCGGATTGCGCTGCTCATATTGCTCGCGAAGGTGGGCATGATTGCCGGCGATGTGGCCGACTTCGTGGCCGAGGGCGAAGGCGAGCTGCGATTCATCGCCCATCATCGTCATCAGCTGGCGCGTCACGTAGACGTAGCCGCCGGGCACTGAGAAAGCGTTCTCGACCGCCGAGTTCAGCGTCGTGAAGTGCAGCGACTGGCCCGGGTTGGCCACGCCCGAATAAGCCGCCACGCGGCGCCCGACTGATTCGACATAGGCGGCGCGGGGGCCGGTCTCGGCGCCTCCGAGCTCCTGAATGAGCTGAGCATTCTCACGCTGCGCCTCTGCGACGTCGCTAGGGTCGAGGTAGCGAACCCGCTGCGCTGCGGCCGGCGTGATCGCCACCGCCGCGGCGCACAATAACAGGAGATTCTTGGGCATTCGGCTGTGTACGCTCCGTTCCAGGCTCGACTCTAAGCGGGACGAAATTGAACGGGGAATGACTCGCGCCGGTTCCTCAGCCGATGGCCAGGAACTTGGCCCGCCGCTGCGCGCGCAGCTCCGCAGCCCCCAGCTTGGTGCAGCCCTCGAGCTCTTCGATCACCGCGCCTTTGAGCGCGCCGATCGCCGCTTCGGGGTCGCGGTGGGCGCCGCCGAGCGGCTCGG
>DATDDW010000207.1:0-1799 GCA_036523615.1 Sphingomicrobium sp. | reverse complement strand
GCGGTCGGTGGCGCCGGCTGCGAACAGCATCGCTTCGGCAAGGCTGGTCTTTCCTGCGCCGGCGGGTCCCACCAGCGCGATCACTCGGGTGCCTTTTGATTCTCCAGCCATGCGAATCTCCCTTCGTGCCGTGACGGCGCGCGAGTCGCTCAGCCGAGGCGCTCGGGCGCCAATGTGAACATCTCACCGTCCGACGGTTTTCGGCTGTTGGCAAGAGGGCTCGTCGTCCGCGCCGTCCTGCGGCGGGAACGCGCCGCTTCGGAGCGGTGTTTTTGGCGTCATGGTCGATCGCAAGGGACATCAGGCCGCCTCTCCAGCCGAGATGCCGCCGCCGGCGTGGAAGGACATCCTCTCGCGCACCTACAAGCGCACATGGGACGACAATGTCGCGCTCGTCTCGGCGGGAGTAGCCTTCTACGGCTTCTTCGCGCTGCTTTCGCTGCTCGGCCTCATCGTGCTCGCTTACGGCTTCGTCGCCGACCCGAGGACCGTCATCACCAACATGAACGCGCTAACGGCCGTGCTGCCGACCGATGTCGCGCTGCTCATCGGCCAGCAGCTGATGACCGCCGTTCAATCGTCGCAAAGCACCAAAGGCTTCGGGATTCTCCTCGCCTTCCTCGTCGCGACCTACGGCGGCACCAACGGCGCCGCCGCGGTAATCACCGCGCTGAACATTGCTTATGAAGAGAAAGAGAAGCGAAGCCTGCTGCATTTTTACGCGCTGGCGGTGGCGATGACGCTGGGAGCGCTGCTCGTCGCCCTTGCCGCGCTCGCGGCCACGGCCGCCGTAGCCTACCTCCAGCACCTTTTGCCGCAGGCCCCCCCGGCTGCCGTGGTCGTCGGCAAGTTCGTCGGCTACGCGCTGCTTGCGCTGCTTGCGCTGCTCGCGGCGCTGGTCGCCTCGGTGCTCTATCGGGTGGGACCGTCGCGCGAGGACGCGCAGTGGAAGTGGATCACTCCGGGATCGATCTTCGCCGCGCTGGCTTGGCTGCTGCTGACCGTCGCCTTCGGCTTCTACGTCAGCCACTTCACCAATTATCACGCGAGCTACGGGTCGTTGGGCGCGGTCGTCGCGCTTCAGACCTGGATGTATCTGTCTGCGTACGCGTTCGTTTTCGGCGCCGAGCTCAACAGCGAGATCGAGCACCAGACGGCGAAGGACTCAACGACCGGCCACCCGCGCCCGATGGGCGACCGCGGCGCCTGGGCGGCGGACAATGTCGCGACGGACGACGAGGTCCAGGACAGGCCCGAGGAGCAGCGGGAAGGGGAGAAGTTCACCCAGGCCGCGCCCAAGGTGGCGAAGGAAAAGGGCTAGGCCGCCGGAAGTAGCCGCCGCTCGCCGGCGAGGCGCAGCAGCGCCGCCTGGAGCTTTTCGAACGCGCGCACTTCGATCTGGCGGATTCGCTCGCGGCTGACGCCATAGACCTGGCTCAGCTCTTCGAGCGTCTTCGGCTCGTCGGCCAGGCGCCGCTCCATCAGAATGTGCTTTTCGCGGTCGTTGAGGCTTTCGAGCGCGGTGACAAGCAGGTCGTGACGGACCTTGCTCTCCTCATCGTCGGCGAGAAGCTCGTCCTGGAGTGGACCAGAATCGACAAGGAAGTCCTGCCACTGGTTCTCGCCGCCTTCGTCGCCTTTGAGCGGCGCATTGAGGCTGGTGTCGCCGCCCATGCCCATGCGGCGGTTCATCGAGATCACCTCGTCCTCGCTGACGCCGAGGTCGGTGGCGATCTTGGTCACGTCCTGAGGCTTCAAATCGCCTTCCTCGAACGCGTCGATCTGGTTCTTCATCCGCC
>DATDDW010000206.1:0-5435 GCA_036523615.1 Sphingomicrobium sp. | reverse complement strand
CGCGAGCATCAGCGCCGCCGCGCGCTGGCCGCTGATCAACAGCCTCGCCGCAGCCTTGGGGTCGAGGAGGTCGAGCATCTCCTGCGTGGCGGTCTCGACCGCCAGCACCGTGAGCGGCTGCGTGCCCTCGATGCCTACCGGTCGTCCGGCGCGAAGCGCGGCGATCGCGGCACGCAGGCGCGAACCCCCGCTCACACCTCGATCTCGCAAATCAGTGGCACATGGTCCGACGGCCGTTCCCAGCTGCGGCACGGCTCGAGGACGAAATGGGCGGCGAGATGGCCGGCAAGCGCGGGCGACGCCCACATATGGTCGAGCCGGCGCCCGCGGTCGTTCTTCGTCCAGTCGGGCGAGCGGTAGCTCCACCAGGTGAAGTTTCGCTCCGGCGCAGGGATGAATTTGCGGCCGATGTCGATCCACTCGTGCGCGGCCTGGAGGCGGGAAAGCGCCTCGACCTCGACCGGCGTATGGCTGACGACCTTGAGCAGTGCCTTATGGCTCCAGACGTCGCATTCGAGCGGAGCGACGTTCAAGTCGCCGACGACGATCGTCGGTTCGCGCAGGCCTTCGGACCAGCGCGTCATGCGCTCGATAAAGTCGAGCTTCTGGCCGAACTTGGGATTGAGCTGGCGGTCGGGCGTGTCGCCGCCCGCCGGCACGTAGACATTTTCCAGCCGGATCCCGCAGTCGAGCCGCACGCCGATGTGCCGCGCCTCGCCATTGTCCTGCCAGTCGTGCTTGCCCGGCTCCTTCAACGGCACGCGGCTCAAGATCGCGACGCCGTGGTGCATGCGCTGGCCGTTCAATTGCTGGTGGCGGTAGCCGTGGCGGCGGAACAGGTCGCCCGGGAAGATGCTGTCGAGCACCTTGGTTTCCTGGAGGCAGAGGATGTCGGGCTGCTGCTCGGTAATCAGGCGCTCGACCAGCTGGGTACGCGCGCGCACCGAGTTGATGTTCCACGAGGCGATCTTGATCCGGGTCACGGTAGCCGATGTAGCGACTACGGGCGGAATAGAAAAAGGCCCCCGCTCCGGGGGCATGGAGCGAGGGCCGACCAAGCGTTCGTCACGCAAGGGATTCTGCTGACCCGGGTAACAGGGGGAAACCCCGGTTTGCAGAATCGATACGCTATTTAGGCATCAGCGCCTGAAATTGCGATGAACGGGTCGCAATCTGAAACTTTTTTAATCTCAGCGCTTCTTCGGCTCGGCGAAGGTGAAGGCGCTCTCCGGCACGGCGACATTGTAGCGCACGTCCGACAGCTTGACGGTCGTGCGGTGGTTCTGCGCGTCGATCGCCGTCCAGCCGTAAAGCTGCAGCCCGCCCGGCGCCGAAGGACTGCGCAGGAACACCAGCGTCAGCGAGCCATATTGGGCGGGGTCGCGGGCGCGCACCGTGACGATCCGGCTGTCGGGGTTGGGCACGACCTGGGCGCGGCCCTTGAGGTCGGGCGAATCGGACAGCAGCACGCCGAGCGGGGTGCGGCCGAGCGGCCAGCTGTTCTTCTGCCCGACCGAATAGTCGATGAAGGTCAGCGTCTTGCCGTTGGCCACCAGCAGCAGGTCGCCGCTGCCATATTGGAAGCGCACCTTCCCGGGCCGCTTGAGCTGCAGCGTGCCAGTGGCGGCGCGGCCGCGCGCGTCGATTTGGGTGAAGTTCGCGGTCATCGTCTGCACCGCGCCGATGTGCGCGCGCAGCCGGCCCATGTCGGGCGATTCAGCCGCGGCGACGGGCGCCGCCGAGGCGACGATCGCCAGCGGCATCAGCGCGCGCGCGAAGTTCGTGGTGAAATTCATCTCTAAACTGCTCCTGGGGAGTTTTGCGCCGGAAACTGGCGTTCCGGCATTGAATGCGGACTGAACCTTAGGGTTCCGTGCCGTTCAGCCTCAGAGCGGGTGGCCCTCGGGGTCGATCAGCACTTCGCGGCGGCTGACATGGTCGGGCTGGCCGACCATGCCCTCTTTCTCCATCCGCTCGATCAGACGCGCGGCGCTGTTGTAGCCCACGCGCAGCTGGCGCTGCAGGTAGGACACCGACGCCTTCTGGCTTTCGGCGACGATCTGGATCGCCTTGCGGTAGAGCATGGTCTCGGCATCGTCCTCGTGCGTCGGCTGGCCGTCGAACAGGTAGCCGCCGTCCTCGGGCTCCTCGGTGACCGCCTGGACGTAATCGGGCGAGCCCTGCTTGCGCCAATGCTCGGCGACCGCGCGCACCTCCTCGTCGGAGACGAAGGGGCCGTGGACGCGGACGATCTGCTTGCCGCCGGGCATGTACAGCATGTCGCCCTTGCCCAGCAGCTGCTCGGCGCCCTGCTCGCCGAGGATGGTGCGGCTGTCGATCTTGCTCGTCACCTGGAAGCTGATGCGCGTCGGAAGGTTGGCCTTGATCACGCCGGTGATCACGTCGACCGATGGCCGCTGGGTGGCCATGATCAGGTGGATACCCGCAGCGCGCGCCTTTTGCGCGAGGCGCTGGATCAGGAACTCGACCTCCTTGCCGGCGGTCATCATCAGGTCGGCGAGCTCGTCGACGACGACGACGATCTGCGGCAGCACCTCATATTCGAGGCTCTCGGTCTCATAGACCGGCTGGCCGGTGTCGGCGTCGTAGCCGGTCTGCACGCGGCGGCCGAGCCGCGCCCCCTTGGCCTTGGCCTCGCATACCTTGGCGTTGAAGCTCGGCAGCGCGCGCACGCCGAGATTGGCCATCATCCGGTAGCGCTCCTCCATTTGCTCGACGGTCCACTTTAATGCGCGGATCGCCTTGCCCGGCTCGGTCACCACGGGGCTGAGCAGGTGGGGGATGTCGTCGTAGATGCTGAGCTCGAGCATCTTGGGGTCGATGAGGATGAGTTTGCACTGGTCCGGACCGTAGCGGTAGAGCAGCGAGAGGATCATGCAGTTGAGCCCGACCGACTTGCCCGAGCCGGTCGTTCCGGCAACGAGCAGGTGGGGCATCGGCGCCAAATCGGCGATCACGGGATCGCCGGCGATGTTCTTCCCCAGGATCAGCGGCAGCGCCATGTTCTGGTCTTCGAACGCCTGGCTGCCGATCAGCTCCGACAGCGTCACCGCTTCGCGCTTGGGATTGGGCAGCTCGATCCCGATCACGCTTCGCCCGGGGATGGTCGCGACGCGCGCCGACAGCGCCGACATGTTTCGCGCAATGTCGTCGGCAAGAGCGATCACTCGGCTGGCCTTGATCCCGCTCGCCGGCTCGAGCTCGTACATCGTCACCACAGGTCCCGGCCGAACCTCGGCGATCTCGCCGCGCACGTTGAAGTCCTCGAGCACCGTCTCGAGGAGCCGGGCGTTGCGCTCGAGCCCGGCGCGGTCGATCTGCTGGCGGCTCTCGCGCGGCGGCGGCGACAAGAGCTCGAGCGTCGGCAGCTGATAGCTGTCGCCGAGCGCCAGCGTCGGCTGGGCGCCGGACTTGCGGTTAGTTCCGCGCCCGGCGGCGGCGGCGACGCGGCTCGGCGGTTCGGCCACGGCGACGACAGCGCGCGATTTGGGCGGCGCTGCGGGGATTGCCCGCTCGTCGCGGATCTCGGTCGCGCGCGGCGCGGCGCGGCGCTCGCGCGGTCGGCGGCGGAACAGCCCGCCGATCCACGCTCGCTCCTCCTCGTTCAGGTCAAAGCCGAAATAGCCGACGATGAGCCCGGCAATGGCGAACAGCAGCAGTGCCGCGAAGCGCGCCGGGCCCGCGATCTGCGGGTTGCGGATCAGGGCAATCCCCGAATCCACCCCATGCGCTCCGGCCAGGCCGAGCGCTCCGCCCCAGCCGCCGGGAAGTCCCGACACGGCCGACCCGCTGGTGAGCGCGAGCGCTACGCCGATCAGCACCGCGCCAATCCCGGCGAGCAGCGTGCCGCGGCCGACGCGGCCGGCAGGCTCGAGCCGCACCATGCGCAGGCCGGCGATCGCGATCACCGGCACGAACAGCACCGAGCCCAAGCCGAACATCAGCAGCAGCGCGTCGCTGAAGTAGGCCCCAGGAGCGGCAAGCCAGTTCGCTGGAGGCCCGCCGGCGGCGGTGCTCAGCGAGGGGTCGGTCGGGTTATGGCTGGCGAGCGCGACGGCAGCGGCAAGGCTGATGACGACGAGCAGCGCGCCCCAGGTGCGGACGGCGAAGCGGCGCACGGCGTCGCGCAGTGCATCGCGCCAGTCGGGCGCCAATTCGCGCTTCGGCGCACGTGTGGCGACGGTCGCCATGTCCCACCCCCGCAATTCTTTCCCGGCGGCAGAATCCTCCACGCCGAGTCCGCGGTCAAGGCCCTCCCCTGCAAAGGCTGGGGAGGATATAGGCGCCGCGATGGACCGCGCGGACGCGATCATTTTCGGCGGCGGGCTGATCGGGCTGGCGCTCGCCTCGGCGCTCGATTCGAGCGGCCTTTCAGCGATCCTCGTCGATCCCGCCGACCCGGCACCGCGCGGCGATGCGGCGTTCGACGGGCGCACCAGCGCCGTCTCGTCGAGCTCGATGCGCATGCTCGACACGATCGGCGTCACCAACGAGCTGGCCGAGCCCGGCTGTCCGATCCGGCGCATCGCCGTCGCCGATGGGCTTAATCCCGGCGGCCTTCACTTCGACGCCGAGGACGGAGAGCCGCTGGGCCAGATGCATGAGAACCGGCACTTGCGGGCGGCGCTCCACGCGCGCGCCCAGGCGGGGAAGAATTTGTGGCTGATGTGGAAGTCGCAAGTGAGCGAGGTGACTCGCGGCGATTATGGAGTGACCGTCGGGCTCGAGGATGGCCGCAAGCTCAGCGCGCCGCTGCTCGTCGCCGCCGACGGGCGCAATTCGCCGACGCGTGAGTCGGCCGGAATTAGCCTCGCCCGCTGGAAATACGACCACCAGGCGATCGTCTCGGTTATCCGCCACGAGCGGCCGCACGACCATGTCGCCTACGAGATCTTCTATCCCAGCGGCCCGTTCGCGCTGCTGCCGATGAACGACGACGCCGGCGGCCATCGCTCGGCGATCGTCTGGTCGGTGCCCGACGAGGATACGGCCGGCTGGCTCTCGCTCAGCGACGAGGATTTTGCGGCCGAAGCGCAGGCGGCGATGGGCGGCTTCCTCGGCGGCATCGCAATGCTCGCGCCGCGGTCGTCCTTTCCGCTGGGGTTCCACCATGCCGCACAGATCACCGCGCAGCGCCTGGCGCTGGTCGGCGACGCCGCGCACGCCATCCACCCGATCGCCGGTCAGGGCCTCAACCTCGGCTTCCGCGACGTCGCCGCGCTCGCGCAGGTGCTGGTCGAGGGCGCGCGCCTGGGGCTCGACCTCGGCGACAAGCAGCTGCTCGAGCGCTACCAGCGCTGGCGCTCGCTCGACGCTTTGTCGGTCGCCTTCGCCACCGACACGCTGACCCGGCTGTACGGCGTTCCGGGGAGCGCCGCCTCGGCGATCCGCCGCTTCGGCATGGGCCTGGTCGG
>DATDDW010000205.1:0-1775 GCA_036523615.1 Sphingomicrobium sp. | reverse complement strand
ATTGGTTTGCCGCGCGACAAAGCCGAGAGGATCGAGCCCATCCCGCAATGGGCGATGAGCAGCTCCGCCTTGTCGAGCAGCGCCTGAAACTCGTCTGGCCGGATGAACGCGCGAGCGTTGAGGTGCGCCGGTTTATAGGTCGACGGGCCGATCTGGCCGATCACTTCGGCGCCGCTTGTCGCCGCCCATTTGTCGACGGTCTCGACCAGGCGATCGAACGGGAACTGGGTGCCGACGGCGACCAGGATCACAGCACCTGGCCCCAATATTCGAGGCCGGGCGTCTTGCGGCTGAGCTCCTCCCACTGCGCCAGCCATAGATCGGCGTGCGGCCGCGCCAGCCTTGCCGACATCGAGATTTCCTCGGCATTCGCGATGCTGTCGAGCCACACCGTTCGGCAGCCCATGAGCTTGCCGAGCCGCAGCGCGACGTATCCAGGCGCGGCGCCGGTGGTGATCACCGCGTCGGGCCGGAAGCGGAGCATCAGCAGTCCAAGCTGCAGTCCTGCCGCTACGAGGCGAAAGGGTTCGTTGCGCGAGCCGTCGGAGATCTTCGCCACGGCGCGGTCGCCCGACGGGGCGGTTTCGCCAGCGACGGTCGTCACATAGAGCGTATCGGAAGCTGCGAAGGCTTCGCTGAGCCGCGCGAGTTGCACCCAGTGACCGCCGGCGGAAGCGACAGCCAAGATCCGATGCCGACTGCGTCTGCCCATCTCCGTTCATCGTAGGTGATCGCAGGAACGGTGGCCAGCGCTGGGCACCTTCAGCGCAGGCGCCGCAGCCGGCGGCTGATGCGGATCGCCCGTAAAGTGTCGAGCGCCCGGAAGCGCAGGCGCTCGGCGCGCGAGGGCTTGGCGAAGGGGTAGTCGAGGAAGGCGGGGTCGATCGCGGCCATCATCTCGCGTTGAAGCGGGCCGTGCTTCTTCGATCCTTCGCTTTCGCGCACGAAAAGATTGTAGAGCGCGCTGCTGTTGCCGAGCGAAATCCGCTTTGTGCCGGTGGCGCCGAGCCCATATTCGGCCGATGCGCACCAGGTGCCGATCCCCTGCTCGAGATAGAGCCGGTCGCGGAAGTCCATGCTGCTCAGCTCCAGCGTCTCGGCGAGCCATCTTGCATAAGTGGCGAACGCGGCGCGGTTATAGCGGTGCAGCGGGCGCACCCAGGGTCGCGTGAACTTCTTCCAGATCTGCTCGGGGTTGGTGCGGATCAGCTGCTGGTCATCGGCGGCGATGAAGTCGCGATACTTGTGCCGGTTCAGCTCGAAGCCGAGCCCGCGGATGTGGATCGCGTCGCGGCCGAAGTGATTCCACAGCCCCGCGGCGTGGAAATCGGAGTCCAAAGTCACCGTCTGCCCGGCTGAGTACCACAGGTACCAATCGTGCTCCCCACGATCGATCTTGCCCATCCGTAAAGTCGTGTGGCGAATCCCGAACCGCTCGGAGATTTGCCGCGCCACCTCGACGTCGAGCGGGTGAACCTGCGCCGAGACCATGGTGTAGGTCTCGAACTCGACGCCGGCGTTGAGGGCGGCGGCGAATAATGTGCGGCTGTCGATGCCGCCGGTCATCGCCAGGCGGATCGGATCTCCCGTGCCGGCGAGGAGCTGGAAGGACTTGCCGAGCTCTGCCTGGAGCATGTTCGCCGGCTCGTCGCGCAAGGCCTCGGCCGCTTGCGGGAGCATGCGGAACTTTGGACTGAAGCTCGCAAGGTCGAGCCACTGCGACGGCAGCAGGAAATCGACCTCGGCAAGGCTCGTGCGGGGCCCCCAATACCAGT
>DATDDW010000204.1:0-4445 GCA_036523615.1 Sphingomicrobium sp. | reverse complement strand
TCCTCAAGCATCAGCGCGCGGTTTCCGGTGACGGTCTGCGCTTCGCCCTGTTCGTTGGCGGGAGTGGTGGGCCGCCAGCCCGAAGGATTGACGGTCATTGAACCACCTCCTTCAGGGCCGTTTCGAGGGCCGCGATATCCTCGTCGGTCGCCGTTTCCGTAACGGCGACGACGAGGCCGTTCTGAAGCGCCTGTACACCTGGGTAGAGGCGCCCCAGCGAGACGCCGCCGAGCACGCCTTTCTCGACCATCGCGTGCACCGCCGGACGCGCTTCAACCGGAAGCCGAAGCGTGAACTCGTTGAAGAAGCTGTCGTTCACCAGCTCGACGCCGGGGACTGTCGCCAGCCGTTCCGCAGCCGCGCACGCGCGCGCGTGATTCAACTTTGCCAGCGCGCGCAGACCCTTCTCGCCGAGCAGCGCCAGGTGCATGGTAAAGGCGAGCGCGCACAGCACTGAGCTGGTGCAGATATTCGACGTCGCCTTCTCGCGGCGGATATGCTGCTCGCGCGTCGAGAGCGTCAGCACGAAGCCGCGCTTGCCTTCCGCATCGACGGTCTCGCCGGCAAGCCGCCCCGGCATTTGCCGGACGTATTTCTCGCGCGTCGCGAACAGGCCCACATAGGGGCCGCCGAACTGCAGCCCAACGCCGATCGACTGGCCTTCGCCGACGACGATGTCGGCGCCCATCTCGCCCGGCGACTTGATCAGCCCCAGCGCGACGGGTTCGGTCACGACAGCGATCAGCAGAGCACCGGCGGCGTGTGCCGCTTCGGCGATCGGCGTCAGGTCGGTGATGCGGCCGAGGATGTCGGGATACTGGACGACGACGGCGCTGGTTTCCGCGCCGATCTTGGCGATCAGCCGCTCGGTATCTGGTTCGGCGTCGAGCTCCGGCAGTGCGGTTGCCAGCGCATCCTCGCTGAACTGCGCCAGCGTCTTCGCGACATTCACATAATGCGGATGCACGCCCGAGGAGATCACGGTCCGATTGCGGCGCGTGATCCGGTGCGCCATCAGGATCGCCTCCCACATCGCGGTCGAGCCGTCGTACATCGACGCGTTCGCGACCTCGCAGCCGTAGAGGCGCGCGACCTGCGTCTGGAACTCGAACATCATCTGCAGGGTGCCCTGCGCGATTTCGGGCTGGTAGGGCGTGTAGCTGGTCAGGAACTCGCCGCGCTGGATCAGATGATCGACGCTCGCCGGGATGTGGTGCTTGTAGGCGCCGCAGCCGAGGAAGAAGGGCACGTCGCCGGCGACCATGTTCTTGCGCGACAGCGCGGTCATGTGCCGCTCGACGGCCATTTCCGACGCATGCGGCGGCAGCCCCTCGATCGGGCCTTTCAGCCGCAGCTCTTCGGGCACGTCGCGGAACAGATCGTCGACCGACGCGGCGCCGATGTCGCGCAGCATCTCGCTTCGGTCAGCCTCGGAGAGCGGCAGGTACCTCAATGCAAATCCCTTTTCGTCACCCCCGCGAAAGCGGGGGTCCCGCTCTCTTTCAGGGTAGAAGAACAAGCGGGATTCCCGCTTCCGCGGGAATGACGGCTCACGGTTTCCTCATGATGAAGCGGAGGCGGACGTAGTCGGCGACATTCGAGCCGAAGCGACCGGCAACCGCGGCGCCGATCTCAGCCCGCTCCTCCTCCGGTACGCCGGCGTGATCGAGCCAGCCGCGGCGGAAGGTCGTGACCCATTCCTCGATTCCGTGATCGAGCGGAGTCGGGCGCTGGATCAGCCGGGCGTCGATGTCCTCGAACCCCGCCGCTTCATAAACGGCGGCGAATTCCTCGGGCGACGGATACCAGTTGGAGCTCTCGAGCGGCGGCACATAGCCGCGGATGACGAGCTCCTCGTCGAGCGCCTCGCGCAGCTTCCGGATATTGCCCTCGCCGCCCATCTCTCCGGCGAAGCGCCCGCCGCCCTTGAGCGCGCGGAAGATCGCCCGCGCCGCCTGCTCTTTCTCAAGCACCCAGTGCAGCGTGGCGTTGGAAAAGGCCGCGTCGAACTCGGCGAAGAACTGCATGTCGGCCGCATCGAGCTGCAATGCGTCGATGCCGTTCGCCCGTGCCGCCTCGACCATCTCGGGCGAATTGTCGATGCCGAGCACGGTCGCGCCGTGCTCGATGAGTTTCCTGGTCAGGCTGCCCTCGCCGCAGCCGATGTCGAGGATCCGCTCGCCCGGCTGCGGGTCAAGCAGGTCGAGCGCCGCGGCCCCGAGCTCGGCAACGAAGCTGCCGACGCGGGCATAGTCAGCTGCGTTCCATTTGCTGGTCGAGGCTGCCGCCTGGCTCAAAGCGTCTTCACCCACTCGCGGTAAGCGTTGTCGTCCATCAGTCCGTCGAGCTCGGACGCGTTCTTCACTTCGATCTTGAAGAACCAGCCCTCGCCTTCCGGGTCGCGATTGACCAGCGCCGGATCGTCGGCGATCGCCTGATTGCCTTCGATCACCGACCCGCTGATCGGCGAATAGACGTCCGAAGCCGCCTTCACCGATTCGACAACCGCGGCTTCTTCGCCCTTCTTGAACTCACGCCCGGGTGACGGCACCTCGACGAAGACGATGTCGCCCAGCGCTTCCTGCGCATGGTCGGTGATCCCGACGGTCGCTGAATTACCGTCGACGCGGATCCACTCGTGCTCCTTGGTGAAATACAGCGACATCAAGCGGCTCCCTTGCGGTGATAGCGGTGGGGGACGAAGGGCATGGCAGCGACGCGCGCGTCGAACAATTTGCCGCGCTGCTCGAGCTTGAGCCCGGTGCCGACCTCAGCGAGGCCGGCAGCGACGTAGCCCATGGCAATCGGGCGCTGCAGCGACGGCGAAAAGCCGCCGCTGGTGATCTTGCCCACTTCATTGCCTTCGCCGTCGAGCACCAGGGCGCCCTCGCGGACCGGCTGGCGGCCTTCGACGTCGAAGCCGACGCGCTTTTGCGGCGGGCCATTTTCGAGCTCGGCGAGAATGCGGATCGCACCGGGGAAGCCGCCCTCGGCGCGGCGGCGCTTGTTGATGGCGAAGGTGAGGCCGGCCATCACCGGCGTGGTCTTCAAATCGAGATCGTGACCGTAGAGCGGCAGCCCCGCTTCGAGCCGCAGCGAATCGCGCGCGCCGAGGCCGATCGGCTTCGCCAGCTCGTTCGCCGTGATTTCATCGGCGAGCTCGGCTGCGGCGCTCGCCGGAACCGAAATCTCGAAACCGTCCTCGCCCGTGTAGCCCGAGCGGCTGATCCACAGGCTCTGCCCGCGCCAGTCGAACGGGCGCGCTTCCATGAAGCTGAGCTCGGCGACCCCGGGAACGATCGTCTCGAGCACTTCGGCAGCGCGCGGGCCTTGCAGCGCGAGCAGCGCCTGCTCCTTCATGTAATCGACCACGACTTCGCCGGGCAGCCGGTTCTCCATCACCTGGATGTCGCCGAACTTCGTCGCGCCGTTGACGACGACATAGAAATCTTCGCCGCGGCGCGTCGCCATCAAATCGTCGATGATCCCGCCGTCTTCGTCGAGCAGCAGCGAATATTTGGGCTTCATGTCCGGCGCCGCGATGAAATCGCCCGGCATCAGCTTCTCGAGCGCGCCATCCGCGCCGCGCCCGTGGACCAGCAGCTGGCCCATATGGCTGACGTCGAACAGCCCCGCATTCTCGCGGGTCCACAGATGCTCGGCGATGATCCCTTCATACTGCACCGGCATTTCATAGCCGGCGAAGGGCACCATCCGCCCGCCGCGCGCGCGGTGCCAGGAATCGAGCGGCAGCTTGTCCAAGCGCGGGGGGGCCGCGCCCTCGCCGCCGTCAGGATCGCCGCTGTACGGAGTGCCCCGCGCCTGGGTCGCGTCGGTCGGACCTGAATGGACTTCTCGGCTCATGCGCGGCTCCAGACGTCAAGCGACAGCCTCCACCCCCAGCGGTGTCGATCTGCCGCCCCCGTCTGTCTTGAGCGCCTGAGAGCTTTGCCCCTTCGGCGGCCCGCATTCGCGGACACTTTCCAGACTGTCAGGCGCGCGCGGTCCTCGATGCCTGAGAGATTCCGGGGGCGGTTGCTCCTTCGGCGCCGCCAAGCCCTTGAAAGCTCAAGGATTCGGCAGTCTCTCCCGTGCGGCCTTCCCGGCGTTGGCCGGTGACGGGCGTGCCTTGGCCGCGCCCGGCGGACAAGTCAACGCGTGGCGTTGTACTTGAGCTGGTCCTGGGTGAGCTCGAAGCCGACCAGGTGCTCGAAGGTCGCGTTGGCGACCGCGCGGGCGACCGCGGGGTCCGACATGGGATCGATCGCCGCTTCGGTCTCGCCCGCCTTGCGGGGGCGGGTGAGGATCGCGCGGACGTTCGCCGGCAGCGCCGCTTCGGACCGGTTGACGCGGATTGTTGCCCGCACGCGCGTCCAAGCGTGGATGTCGCCGGGGGCGAAATTCAGCACGGCTTGGCCGACCTGCTTGGCGGCGACGGTCGTGCC
>DATDDW010000203.1:0-1741 GCA_036523615.1 Sphingomicrobium sp. | reverse complement strand
CGTCTCGATCAACCTGATGATGGTAATGGGCCTGGCGCCCGTGGTCGGCGTCCCGCTGCCGCTGGTCAGCTTCGGCGGCTCGGCGGTGATGACCGTGATGCTCTGCCTCGGGCTGCTGATGGCGCTGGAACGCCAGCAACGCACCGGCTCCTCCGCGCTCACCTAGCCGGCGGCGGCACCACCTGCAGCGCCTGGCGGGCAAAGCCGTTCCAGCGCGCTTCGGCCTGGTCGAGCGCCTGCGACACGACGGCAAAACCGCGCAGATTGTCGGGCGAAGGCGCCGCATCGGCGCCGCTCACCGCCTGAGCGAGCCGGTCGAGCCATTCGGAGATGGAGGTCAGCGTGGTCGGCGGGCTCGCGCCGCCGATCGGCGCCTCGGGACCGACCTGCTGCTCGAGCTGGGCGGCGAGCGCATCGGCGGCCGGCTGACCCTTCTTTTTCTCGAGCGCGGTCTTCAGGTCCGACGACTGGTCGAGCATCCGCCGCACCCGCACGCGCGCCGCCTCGACCTGCTTGGCGAGGCGGAACTGGGTGATGAAGTCAGCCTGGGTGACGCCGCTGACCCGCGGATCGGCGACGATGGTCAGCGGCTGGCGCAGCCGCTGGCCGTTGGCGCTCAGCTCGACCACATATTGCCCTGGGGGCGCGAGCACGCCGGTCATCCGGTCGTCCTCCTTGAGCCCGCCCGGCTTGGCGTAATGCAGGTCCCAAACGAACCGGTGGTGGCCGCTCTGGGCGACCGGCGGCCGCGGCGAGACCACCCACTCCGGCGCCACCGGCAGCTTCGACAGATCGATCGGCTTCACCGGATCGGTGCTGCTGAAATGGTTCACAACCGCGCCCGCCGAATCATAGATGGTGATGTCGAGCGGCCCGGCGGGCGGCGCCGGCAGCACATAATCGATCATCGCGCCGACCGGCGGGTTGGGCGCCATCGGCTCGTCCTTGGGCATCGGCGTGCCGGTAAACGTCGGCTCGTTCATCCGCACCGCGCCGGCAACCGGGTAGAGGCGCATCGCCCGCACCGCGCTCGCGCCGACTGAACGCAGCGGGACCGCGTCGTCGAGCACATAGAAGCCGCGCCCGTGAGTCGCGATCACCAAATCGTCGCCGTGGATGGTGATGTCGCGTACCGACGTCGCCGGAAGGCCGCGGTTGAGCGGCTGCCAATTGTCGCCGTCGTCGAACGACACGAACAGGCTGCGCTCGGTCCCGGCGTAGAGCAGCCCCGGCTGCGCCGGGTCTTCGCGCACGACATTTACCGAATTCGGGGCGGCATCCTTGGGCAAGCCGTTGCTGATCACCTGCCAGGTGGCGCCGCCATCGTGGGTGCGCAGGATGTACGGCTGCTGGTCGTCGACGCGGTGGCGGTCGATCGCCGCATAAGCGGTGTTCGCGTCGAAGTGCGACGGCTCGATGGTCCCGACCTTCGACCAGGGCTGGAGCCAGGGCGGCGTGACGTTGCGCCAGTGCGCGCCATTGTCGTCGGTGCACCAGATCAGGCCGTCGTCGGTGCCGACCCAGATCAGCCCGTCCTTCAGCGGCGAGGTGCCGATGTCGTAGATGACTCCGCGGCGCGGCCC
Organism: Sphingomicrobium sp.; assembly: GCA_036523615.1. GTDB lineage: Bacteria > Pseudomonadota > Alphaproteobacteria > Sphingomonadales > Sphingomonadaceae > Sphingomicrobium. The sequence goes on along the minus strand of DATDDW010000203.1, from coordinate 158 downwards.
CTTGCTCGCGGTGTCCTTGGCCGTCGGCTCGTCGAGCGTCGCGGGGACGGTCAGCTCCTGACGCGTGAGGTCCGGGCTGATCGGAGTCCAGGTCTGCCCGCCGTTCACCGTCCGAAACAGCCGCTGGTTGGCGAAGTAGAGCGCGCCATCGCGCTTGC
>DATDDW010000202.1:0-2909 GCA_036523615.1 Sphingomicrobium sp. | reverse complement strand
ACGACTATCATCCGGACAGCGGCGAGCTCGAGGTGCGCAAGGTGCAGGAGATCCCGTCGGGCTACGACGCGGCGCAGTATCAGACCGAGCGGCTGACCATCGAAGCGCGCGACGGCGCCAAGGTGCCCGTGTCGATCGTCTACAGGAAAGGATTCCCCAAGGACGGCAGCGGCAAGCTCTTCCTCTACGGCTACGGTGCCTACGGCATGGCGGTGCCGCCGATGTTCAACTCCAACCGCATCAGCCTCCTCGACCGCGGCTGGGCCTGCGCCATCGCCCACATCCGCGGCGGCGACGACCTCGGCTACCGCTGGTTTTTGGACGGCAAGCTCGACAAGCGCACCAACGCCTTCAACGACTTCGTCGACGTGGCGAAGGGGCTGATCACCGAAGGGTTCACGAGCGCAGGGAGGATCGCGATCAACGGCCGCTCGGCCGGCGGCGAGCTGGTCGGAGCCGTGGTCAATACGAACCCCGAGCTGTGGGGCGCGGTGATCGCCGACGTCCCATTCGTCGACGTGCTCAACACCATGCTCGACGACACGCTGCCGCTGACCCCCGGCGAATGGCCCGAATGGGGCAATCCGATCACCGACAAGCAAGTGTTCGAGTATATGCGGAGCTACAGCCCTTACGACAATGTGAAGCCGCAGGCTTATCCGCCGATGCTGATCACCGGGGGGCTCACCGACCCGCGCGTTACCTATTGGGAGCCGGCGAAATGGGCGGCGAAGCTGCGCGCGACCAAGACCGACGACAATCTGCTTCTCTTGAAGATCAACATGGGTGCGGGACACGGCGGCAAATCGGGGCGCTGGGACGGGCTGACGGAAGTGGCGGAGACCTATGCCTTCATGCTGACGCAGGTGGAGGATTGAACAAGCCCGTTTTCGAGATGACGTTCACCGCCGAGCCGCAGCACATCGACGAGCTGGGGCACGTCAACAATGCGGTGTGGGTGCAGTGGATGGAGCAAGTCGCCGTCACGCACTGGCGCAGCGTCGCCGACCCGCAGCACCAGGACGCCTATTTCTGGGTCGTGGTGCGGCACGAGATCGATTATCTGCGCGCGGTCCTCGAAGGCGAGCGGATCACCGCCCGGACCTGGGCCGGCGAAAAGCCGCAGGGCGCCAAGTACGACCGGCACATCGAATTCACTGGCGAGGATGGCAAGCCGCGGGTGCGGGCGGTGAGCTGGTGGGCGATCATCGACAAGGCGTCGGGGCGGCCCATCCGCGTGCCGGCCGACGTAGTAGCGCCGTTCATGGCGGCGGAGTAACAAGCGCGCATGAGCCGCCCGATCTTCTACGAAGCGCCCCGCTCGTCGGCCGCGTACCGCGTGCGGATCGCGCTCAATTTGAAGGGCATCGACTATGAGAGCCGCCCGGTGAACCTGCTCGAAGGCGAGCAGACGGAACCCGAATATCGCGAGCTCAACCCGCAGGGGCTGGTGCCGATGCTCGACATCGACGGCCACCGGCTGACGCAGAGCCTGGCGATCATCGTCTACCTCGACCAGTGCTTCCCCGAGCCGCCGCTGGTGCCGCGCGATCCCGCCGACGGCGCTCACGTCCGCGCGATGGCGCTGGCGGTCGCCTGCGACATCCACCCGCTCAACAATCTGCGCGTGCTCAAATATCTGAAGCACGACCTCGGGCAGGAGCAGGAGGCGATCGACCGCTGGTATGCGCACTGGGTGCGCGAGGGTTTCGATGCGTTGGAAGCGATCGCCCGTCCCGGCGCGGGGACCTATTTGTTCGGCGAGGAGCCGACGATCACCGACGTCTGCCTCGTCCCGCAGCTGTTCAACGCGCGGCGATTCAACGTGCCGGTCGACGATTATCCGACGCTGCTGCGCGCCGAGGCCAACGCCAACAAGCTCGACGCCTTTGCTGCCGCGCATCCCGACCGGCAGAAAGTGCCGGCATGAACAGGGTCGACCAGATCAACCGCGGGATGAGCGAGCTCAAGCCGCTGCAATCGGTCGATATCCCCTCGCTCGAGGGCAAGGTCAGCGCCGAGGAATGGGCGATTCGCGTCGACCTCGCCGCCGCCTACCGCATGGTCGCTTATTACGGCTGGGACGACCTCATCTTCACCCACCTTTCGGCGCGGATCCCGGGCGAAGAGCACCACTTCCTGCTCAATCCGTACAATTTGATGTTCGAGGAAGTGACTGCGAGCTCGTTGATCAAGGTTGACGTCCAGGGCAATCCGGTCGAGCCGACGCCGTTCATCACCAACCCCGCCGGCTTCACCATCCATTCGGCGATCCACATGGCGCGCGAGGACGCGCATGCCGTCATGCATCTGCATACCCCCGCGGGACAGGCGGTGTCGGCGCATGAGCAGGGGCTGCTGCCGTTGACCCAGACGGCGATGCTGGTGCGCGGCGACCTCGCCTTCCACGATTACGAGGGAGTTGCGGTCGACCTCGACGAGCGCGAGCGACTGGTCGCCGACCTAGGCGACAAGAATGCGATGATCCTTCGCAACCACGGCACGCTCGCGGTCGGAAAGAATGTCGGCGAATGCTTCATCCGCCTTTATTATCTGGAACGGGCATGCCAGGCGCAGATCATGGCGTTGTCCGCGGGGGATGCGCTCAATAACCCGCCACAAGGCTCGCCGGAAGTCACGGCGCAGCAAGGCGCAGTCGGGTTGCCGTTGGCCGCGAACTTCCTTGCGTGGCCGGCGCTGAAACGGAAGGCGTACCGGCTCGACCCGAGCTTCGCCTCGTAGGGCGCCTGGGCCGAAACGGGACAAGCGCCTGCTGCAGCTTGACCCCGAGCCAACCGCGGTGTCTCAGCGCAGACAATGGATAGGCCCGCTCAGAATCAAGGCGCTACGGTTGTGAGAAGCGAGCGTAAACAGTCGCTTGGACGTCAGGCCCGCCGGCCAATCGAGCT
>DATDDW010000201.1:0-3166 GCA_036523615.1 Sphingomicrobium sp. | reverse complement strand
GGCGAGGCCCAGGCCTCGCGCGCCGCGCTGATCGCGTCGGCCGAGCGTCCCGCCCCAATAGGCGTCTGCCAGGCGCGCCCAGCCGGTCCCGGTCTCCGGCTTCTTGGTCGCGAAGAAGGCGAGGACGGTTGCGCCGTTCTCGCTAGGCTGCATCGCCTTTTCGGCCCAGCCGCGCATCTTGCTCTCGTCGGGCCAGCCGGGGTTGGCGATTAGGAAGGACGCGTAGTCGGCGAAGCTGTAGCCGTTGCTTTGGCGCAGCCGGCGCCACTGGTCGAGCGCGTAAGCGACGCTCGGCGCGGCTGAATAGGTCGGTGCGGCAGAATAGCTCGTCGGCGCCGCATATTGCGCCGAGCTCAAGGGCGCGGTGGCAAAGAGCAGCGGGATGATGACAGCAGCGCGCCACATGCTGGACATCTTGCCGTGCCGCTCCTTATCAGGCCCTGAATACGCCGGTGCCAAAGTCCACCAAAAACGCCGCGGAAGGAAGGTAAGTTCATGTTTTTCGGGTCGATCCCGGCACTCGTGACCCCCTTTTCAGGCGGGCGTGTCGCGGAAGACACATTCCGCGCCTTCGTCCACTGGCAGATCAGCGAGGGGAGCGACGGTCTGGTCCCGTGCGGCACCACGGGCGAGGTGGCGACCCTGACCGACGACGAACACCGCCAGGTCATCTCCACCGCGGTCGAGGTGGCGAAGAGCAGGGTGCCGGTGATCGCTGGCTGCGGCACTTACTCGACTGCGGCATCGATCGAGCGCGCGCGCGTTGCCGCCGATCTTGGCGCGGACGCGGTCCTGGCCGTCGTGCCTTATTACAACAAGCCGAGCCAGGCCGGGCTCGAAGCGCATTTCCTCGCCATTGCCGATGCCTCGCCGTTGCCGATCGTCGTCTACAACGTGCCTTCGCGCACAGTGGCCGACATTTCGGTCGAGACGCTCGCCAAGATCGCCAAGCACGAGAAGATTGTCGCGGTGAAGGACGCCACCGGCAATCTCGCCCGCGTGTCGGCCCAGCGCCTCGCCTGCGGTGAGGACTTCATCCAGCTCAGCGGCAATGACGACATGGCGCTCGGCTTCAATGCGATGGGCGGCGTCGGCTGCATCTCGGTGACTGCCAATGTCGCGCCGCGCCTCTGCTCCGACTTCCAGAAAGCGATGCGTGAGGGCCGCTGGGACGAGGCCCTGACGTTGCAGGACCGGCTCTACCCGCTGCACGCGGCGCTGTTCACCGACGCCTCGCCGGCGCCGACCAAATATGCGCTTTCGCGCATCAAGAACGACTTCCCCGCCGAGCTTCGGCTGCCGCTGGTCGGCGCTTCCGAGGCCTCGAAGCGCGCGGTCGACGCTGCGCTCGAGCATGCGGGGCTGATCTGATCCCGTCATGGCCAAACCGCTTCCGCCGCCCTTCGACAAGCGCAAGGTCGTGGCCGAAAACCGCCGCGCCCGTTTCGATTATTTCATCGAGGAGCGATTCGAAGCCGGGATCCAGCTGAGCGGGACTGAGGTGAAGTCGCTACGCGGCGGTGAAGGCTCGATCGCCGAGAGCTATGCGACGATCGAGGGTGAGGAAGTGTGGCTGATCAACAGCCACATCCCCGAGTACAGCCACGGCAACCGGCTCAATCATGAGCCGCGAAGGCAGCGGAAACTGTTGCTCAAGAACCGCGAAATCGCCAAGCTGCATGGCGCGGTGATGCGCCAAGGGCTGACGCTCGTCCCGCTGTCGCTCTATTTCAACGGCAGCGGCCGCGCGAAAGTCGAGCTGGCGCTCGCCCGTGGCAAGAAAGTGCACGACAAGCGCGAAACGATGAAGGAGCGGGACTGGAAGCGCGAGCAGCAGCGGCTGCTCAGGCACAATGCCTGACGCGGCGCCGCCCGCCGGCCGCATGCACTGGCTGACGCGCCACATCCCGAGGCGCGACACGATTCATCAATATCGAGTGCTGCGGCCGTTCGCCCGGCATCTCACCCATGCGTCGCTGTGGCGCATGACCCGCCGGTCGGTGCCGCGCGGGGTCGCCCTCGGGCTGTTCGTCGCGGTGATCATTCCGATCATGCACACGGCGATTGCGGCGCTGCTCGCGATCCCGACGCGGGCCAATGTCGCCATCGCCGCCGCGTTCACGCTCATCGTCAACCCGCTGACGATTCCGTTCATGTATTTCGCTGCCTACCGGATCGGCTCCTGGGAGCTGCATCACGACGCCGAACTGTTGAACCCCGCCGCAGCCGAGCGCTTCTCGAGCGAGCTCAGCAGAATGCTCTTCTGGCTGCACCATGCCTCGGGACCGATCGCGCTCGGCATCCTGACGATCGCCGCGGTTTCAGCGACGCTCGGCTACCTCCTTTCGGCGGTGGTATGGCGCATGTGGACCCGGAGCCGCTGGCGGCAGCGACGGCAGCTGCGGCGAGCGAAGCCCTGATTGACGGCCGTTTGCAGCCTCTGACCGATCGGTCGTCGATTTGGTGTTGGAACGCTGGACCTGGCTGCGGCCAGCGTTGAGGAGATCGATGGAGGGGACTGAAATGGTTCGAGTATTTGCGTTCGCTTTGGCAACCACCGCACTCGTCGCTTGCGCGAGGCACGTTCCGCCCCCGCCCCCGCTAGCGGAGGCTCCGGCTGCGCCGATGGCCGTTGAGCAGCCCGCGGCACCGGCTCCGAAGCCGCAATACGGCACGTTCGGCTTTGACACCGCCGGCATGGATAAGGCCGTCGTCCCCGGAGACGACTTCTTCGACTACGCCAATGGAGCCTGGGACAAGAGCACGCAGATCCCCGCGGACAAGGCGAGCTACGGCATGTTCAACGTGCTCGATGACCTCTCGCGCGAGCGCACCCGCGGCATCATCGAGGAGCAGGCCAAGGACTCCAACAGCCGCATCGGCAACGCTTATCAGAGCTTCATGGATGAGCAGGCGATCGCCGCCAAAGGCCTGACGCCGTTCGACCCCTGGTTGAACCAGATCCGCAGCGCCAAATCGAAGAAGGACCTGCCGGCGCTCTACGCCGAGGCTGACCGGCTGGCGATCTCCGGCCCCTATCGCCTGTTCGTTGCGCAGGACCGCAAGGCGCCGGACACCTACATCCTGTCGATGGGTCAGTCCGGGCTCGGCATGCCTGATCGTGATTATTATCTTTCGACCGACCCCAAGCAGGTCGAGACAAAGG
>DATDDW010000200.1:0-1831 GCA_036523615.1 Sphingomicrobium sp. | reverse complement strand
TCCAGGTCTGCCCGCCGTTCACGGTGCGGAACAGCCGCTGGTTGGCGAAGTAGAGAGCGCCGTCGCGCTTGCCGAAGGTCAGCGGCAGCGTCCATTCGCCGCGATACTCGCCGGGGAAGGCGAGCGTCGGGTCGACGCTGCGCGTCTGGCCCGACTTCAAGTCGAGCCGGTCGACCCGGCCACCGTAGACGATCGTCGGGTCCTTCGGGTCCGGCGCGATCTCGTCGCTCTCGCCGCCGGCCGTGATCTCGCGGAACTGGGTGATGTTGATTCCGTCGTAGCTGCTGTCGGTGCGGCTCGGCACGGCGGCGGCACCGGAGTCCTGCTGCGAGCCGTAGATCCAGTAAGGGAAGCGGTTGTCGGTCGAGACGTGATAGAATTGCGCGGTCGGCTGGTTGTACCAGCTGCTCCACGTCTTCCCGCCATTCACGGTGACCAGCGTGCCCTGATCGACGCCGAGGATGCGCCGGTCGGGATTCTTCGGGTCGATCCACATCGCATGGAAATCGTCGCCGGTGGGATCGCCCTTCTCCGGCAAGAAGTGCGCACCGCCGTCGTCCGAACGCAGCACGATGGTGTTGTTCGACCACAGCTGGTCGGCGTTCTTTGGGTTGGCGGTGATCTCGCCGAAATACCAGCCGCGGTTCCAGATGCGCTTGTCACCGGTCACCTTGCGCCAGGTCGCGCCGCGGTCGTCGGAGCGATAGAGCCCCCCCTGGCTCTGCTCGGCGCTGTCGACCAAAGCATAGACGCGCTTCGGGTTCGCGGGGCTGGTGGCGAGGCCGATGCGGCCGGGCTGCGTCGGCAGACCGTGTCCAGTGAGCTGGCGCCAGCTCTTGCCGCCGTCGATCGACTTGTAGAGGCCGCTGCCCGGCCCGCTCGACGGCGGATAGGTGTTCCACGGCGGCCGCCGGGTCTGCCACAGCGCGGCATAGACAGTGCTCGGATTGCCCGGCTCGAACGTCAGGTCGATCGCGCCGGTATTGGCGTCCTTGAACAATGTCTTGGTCCAGTGCGCGCCGCCGTCGGTCGAGCGGAACACGCCGCGTTCGGCGTTGGGGCCGTAGGGGTGACCAAGGGCCGCGACGAGCACGACATCGGGGTTCCGGGGATCGACGAGGATCTTGCCAATCTGCTGGGTGTCGGCGAGCCCCAAGGACTGCCAGCTGGCGCCGCCGTCGGTCGATTTGAACATGCCGATGCCCTGGGCGATGTCGGAGCGCATGTCGGCTTCGCCGGTGCCGACATAGATGGTCCGCGGGGACGAGGGCGCGATGGCGATCGCGCCAATCGAGCCGACGTTCACCTCGTCGAAGATTGGTACCCAGGTGCGCCCCGCATCGTCGGTGCGCCAGACGCCGCCGTTCACCGCGCCGAAGTAGAAACGCTTGACATCGACCGGGTCGCCCTCGACCGCGAGCACCCGCCCGCCGCGGAACGGCCCGACCATGCGCCAGTGAAGGTCCTGGAACAGGCTGGGGTCGGCTGGCGCCGCGGCCGCGGCCGATGCGGCGGCAAGCAGCGAAGCGCCGAACAATGCACGGAGTTTGGATCGAAACACGCGAACTTCTTCCCAATTGAGCGTGGCGCGCCTCCTAGAGCAGCGCGCCGGACGATGTCGATGCTATGCCTTGCTTATTCGACCAGTGGCTCGGGCGACTCCTTGAACGGCGGCCATTGCGCCCCAATTTTGCTTCTGCTACCGGCGCGCCGCTCAAGCGCCGCGAGAAGCCGGCGCAATCGCCTCATGGCAGTGGACGCATAGCTCAGTTGGTAGAGCAGCTGACTCTTAATCAGCGGGTCCTAGGTTCGAGCCCTAGTGCGTCCACCA
>DATDDW010000199.1:0-1506 GCA_036523615.1 Sphingomicrobium sp. | reverse complement strand
GCGCGGACGCCTGACGGCTTGAACTCGACAACGGCGACGAAGCTGTTGCCGTTGGTCCCATACCACTTCCTGGTTCCGGGCTTCTGCGATGCGCCGAACGAGGCGAGCGACCCCCACTTGTTGGAGGTGAAGCCGACCGGGATGCTCGGCGCCGCGTCGTCGAACTGTGCGTTTATCGCCGGATCGATCCGCTGGAAGCGGTTGACCTCGCCCCAGGGCACGCGCCACGTGCCGAAATCACGCTGCAGCCGGTCGAGGCCCGTGGCGAAAGCGTCCAGCTTTTCCTCGGCGCTGAGCCCCTCCATGTGCCGAAACTCATTGTCGTGGTCGTTCCACTTGCGCGAGGTCGCGCGCTTCATCAGCGCGTCGCCCCAGAATTGCGCGACCGTGTTGGGGATCGAGGTGACCGCCCATTTCTTGTCCCAGGCATTCAGCGCGGCGACCGGCTCGGCAAAGCGGGCCTTGCGCGGGTCGCTCGCGGGGAGCGCCTGCCAGGCGGCGACCAGCATCGGCACCAGCACTTCGAACGAGGGCTGGGCGCTGTCGTAGGCGGCAGCCTGCAGACGGTCGCGGCTCCATGGCCCGGGCTGAGTCAGCAGCCGCGTCGCATGGATCGTCCGGTAATTCGCGCCGGCGGTGTCCAAATAGGCGGGGAAGCTGCTGGGCTTGGGCGAGTATGGCCCGGCGGCCGAATAGAGCCAGTCGTTGCTGTTGAAGGCCCAGCCCGTCGGCGGGTTGATGGTGTTGGGCAGCTCGGAAACCGCGTGCAGCCCATGCCAGTCGGTGGCCGGGTCGCTCCCGTCGACGGGCTTGGTGTAATCGAAGCGGTTCTCGCGGCGGGGCATGAACTGCGGCGCAAGCACGGCGATCTCGCCCTTGTCGTCGGCGAAAACCGTGTTGTTCGAACTGTTCGCCTTGAGGTCGCTGACGCGCATAAAGGAAGCGAGGTCGGTCGCCTTGGTGCGCAGGAAGCTCTGCTGCAGCGCCTCGACCGGCCGGTTCATCATCGCGAACGCGATCCAGCGGCCGTTCTCGCTGCGGACGATCGGCCCGCGATGAGTCATCCATGCGGTGAAGTTCCTGAGCGCGAGATGCCCGTCCGCGGTGCGGTAGCGGATGGTGACCGGCCGCGTGTCGAGCGGCCGGCAGGTCTTGCCGTACCAGTAGCAATAGCTGCCGCGGCGCCGTTCGACCTTGTCGGCGAACTCGTCGATATTATCGACGCCGCTCGACGTGTGCATCCAGCCGACGTGCCGGTTGAACCCCTGGTAGAGGAAGAACTGGCCCCAGGTGGCGGCGCCATATGCATCCAAGCCTTCGTCGCTCGACATCTGCAGCTCAGAGCGGAAGTAGAAGCTGGTGTGTGGGTTGATCAGCAGCAGGCTGCCGCCGTCGCTGGTCAGCCTGGGCGCGATGGCGATGCCGTTCGAGCCCTGGGGTTCACCGGACTCGTCATTCCGGCCTTGAGCCGGAATCCACGTGCCTTTGCTGTCATTCGAAGAAAAG
>DATDDW010000198.1:0-2094 GCA_036523615.1 Sphingomicrobium sp. | reverse complement strand
CTTCTCGCCGTAGAGGCCGACCACGCCGCGGCGGATCGCCACCGGGAGGTTGGGGATCGCCCTGACGATCGTGCCGACGCCGGGAAAGCGCTGGCGCAGGCTGGCGACTTCGGTTCCGACGAGGATGGACAGGAGGATGGTCTTCGACGTCAGCCACGGGCGCAGCTCAGCCGCCACTTCGTCGAGCTTCTGCGGCTTGAAGGCGAGCACCAACAGCTTCGGCGGCGGCCCGGCTTCGGCGAAGGAGGTCACGGTCTTCGTCCCCTCGACCGGCTTGCCGCTCGGGCGGATCACGGTGATCGGGCTGAGGTCGATGCCGGCGCTGCGCCAGCCCGCGACGATTGCCCCGCCCATGTTGCCGCACCCGACGAACCAGGTCGGCGCCGGCAGCCGCGGAGGCTCGCTCATGCTTCGCCGTGCGTGTCGATCAGCGCCGCGGCGATCGCTTCGCCCGGCGACTTGCCGCCCCACAGCACGAACTGGAACACGGGATAGAAGCGCTCGCACTCCTCGACCGCGGCTTCGGCAATGGCCTCGGCCTGCTCGAGGCTGAGACCGTCCTCGGCGCGTCCGTCGAGGATCGTCGAATGGCGGAACACGACCAGGCCCGATCCCGACCACATCTCGAAATGGCCGAGCCACAATTGCTCGTTGATCAGGCTTAGAGCCTCATAGATCGCGAGGCGCTTGTCGGGCCCGACCTTGATGTCGGGGAAAGCGAGGAACTGCAGCACCTGGTCTTCGGGGCGCCATACGCCGCGCAGCTCGTACTGCGCCCAGCTGCCCGTCGCGGACGCGACGATTTCGCCCTCGGCAGTGCGCTCGCACGCCCAGCCGCGCGCTTCGAAATATTGTTCGAGCACTTCGATCGGAGCGCCGTCGTCGCGCTCCTCTTCAGGGAGTTCTTCCTCGCTCAGGGCTGGGTCCCCGGACCGGCCTTCTTGCCGCCGCGCGCCTTGGCCGTGCCTGCGACGGGGCCGGCGACCTTGGCTTCCAGCGCCGCGATGCGGCCTTTCAAGATCTCATTCTCGTCGCGCGCGGCGGCGGCCATCGCTTTCACCGCCTCGAACTCGTCGCGCCCGACGAAATCGGCGCCGCCCATCCATTCCTTGAACTTCTCGCGCGCGCTCGACTCGGCCTCGCGGCCCATGCCGGCGAAGGTCCCGGCAAAGCCGTTCACCATCTTGACGAAGTCGTCGAACATCTTGTTCTCGGACTGCATTGGCGAGTTCCTCCCTTTCGCCCGGGCAAATAGGGATTTGCCCGCGCTTCCGCCACCCCGCGCCCAGCGACTATCCCCAACTGGCTCAGTCTATCCCCAGCTAATTCCGCGTCGCGCCGAGCAGGAATTCCACATTGCCTTCGGGGCCGGTGATCGGGCTCGGGATGATGCCGAGCACGCTCCAGCCCTGGCCGGCGACCCATTCAGCGGCCTCGGCGCAGACGCGCTCGTGCACCGCGGGATCGCGCACGACGCCGCCTTTGCCCACCTCCTCGCGCCCGGCCTCGAACTGGGGCTTGATGAGCGCCACAAGGTTCGCGGCGGGCTTCGCCAGCTTCAGCGGCGCCTCGAGCACCTTGGCCAGTGAAATGAAGCTTGCGTCGCAGACGATGAGGTCGACGGGCTCGGGTACCTGCTCGCTTGTCAGATAGCGGGCGTTGGTCTGCTCGAGCACGACCACGCGCGGGTCCTGGCGCAGCTTCCACGCCAGCTGGTTGGTGCCGACATCGACCGCGTAGACCTTGGCCGCGCCGCGGCTGAGCAGCACGTCGGTAAACCCGCCGGTAGAGCTGCCGACGTCCAGCGCCACCGCGCCGCTCACGTCGACACCGAAATGCGTGAGCCCATGGTCGAGCTTGATCCCCCCGCGCGAGACCCAGGGATGGTCCTTGCCGCGGACTTCGAGCGCCGCATCCTCGGCAAGCATCTCGCCCGGCTTGGCCAGCTTCCGCTCGGCGGAAAACACCGCCCCGGCCATGATCAACGCCTGCGCCCGCGTCCGGCTCTCGACGAGGCCACGGAACACCAGCAACTGATCAGCGCGAATCTTTGTCACAGACGCTCAAGACGTCTCACCAACCATCTCGCGATTA
>DATDDW010000197.1:0-4811 GCA_036523615.1 Sphingomicrobium sp. | reverse complement strand
GACGGGATCATCGATCCGGCGCAGACCCGCGATGTGCTCGGCCTCGCCTTCGTGGCGACGCTCAACGCGCCGATCCCCGAGCGGCCGCAGTTCGGCGTGTTCCGGATGTGATGGTGCTGTTCGCGTATCTCGCGCTTGCGGCGGCTCCGCCCGAAGATCGGCTCCCGCCGGCGCAGGCGCTGCCGCCACCCACAGGCGAAGAGCAGTCGGTGCTGAGCACCGTCAACGCACTGCTCGCCACGCTCAGTACGGGCGATTCCCGGGCGATGCTCCGCTGGGTCTATCCCGACGGCCGGGTCACCGCGACCGGGACTCGTGCGAACAGCAGCGGCCTTCGCCAGGAAAGCTGGGCGCAATTCGCGCAACGGATCACCCCCAGCGCGGCGTTCCAGGAGACGATCAGCGATCCGGCGATCGAGATCGACGGCGACGCCGCCCTCGTGTGGGCGCCATTCGTCGTCCGCGTGAACGGCAAGGTCGCCAATTGCGGCTTCGATCACTTCGACCTCGTCCGCGACCAAGGCACGTGGAAGGTGATGAACCTCACATTCTCCTCGCGCGTCGAAGGATGCCCGGCGCAATGATCGCCGCGCTGTTTCTCGCGCTTGCCGCCGCAGCTCCGCCGCATTGCCCGCCGGTCCAGGTCACCGCGGCTGGAAAGCCGGCGGCGATGAACTTAAAGCTCCTCCATCAGGTCTCCGCCAATTTCGCCAAGGCCTATGCAAAGGCCTGCGCCGAAGGCCTGGTGAAGAAGCCCCTGGCCACCGGCGGGAAGCTGTTCCTCGTCAACGCGCCTGACGCCAACGTCGCTTCGATCTACGCGAGCGGCCGCAAGAGCGTGCTCGAATATTGGTTCGTGACCCACGACGGAAAGCGCCACGTGCCTTCGGTCAAGGAGCTGCACGAGGCCATCTACTGCGCCGCGCACGGTGCGTCCGCCAAGGAGCAGGAGGAGAGCGGACGCTGCCTGTCCGACTGATGAAGTCGCTGCTTATCGCCAACCGCGGCGAGATCGCCTGCCGCGTGATCCGCACCGCGCGCCAGCTCGGCATCCGCACCATCGCCGTCTACTCCGACGCCGACGCCAGGGCGCTGCACGTGCGCATGGGCGACGAGGCAGTGCACATCGGGCCAAGCCCGGCGCGCGAGAGTTACTTGGTCGGCGAGAAGATCATTGCCGCTGCCAAGCAGACTGGCGCCGAAGCGATCCACCCGGGCTACGGCTTCCTCTCCGAGAATGCCGACTTCGCGCAGGCGGTGATCGACGCCGGGCTGATGTGGGTCGGGCCGAAGCCCGACAGCATCCGAGCGATGGGCCTCAAGGACGCCGCGAAGAAGCTGATGGCCGAGGCAGGCGTGCCGGTGACGCCGGGCTATCTCGGCGAGGACCAGGACCCGAAGCGCCTCAAGAAGGAAGCGGGCGCGATCGGCTATCCGGTGCTGATCAAGGCCGTCGCCGGTGGCGGGGGCAAGGGCATGCGCCGCGTCGATGATGCGAAAGGCTTCGACGACGCGCTGGACAGCGCCAGGCGCGAGGCGGCGAGCGCGTTCGGCGACGACCGCGTGCTGATCGAGAAATACATCAGCGCGCCGCGCCACATCGAGGTGCAGGTGTTCGGCGACAGCCATGGCAATGTCGTTCATTTGTTCGAACGCGATTGCTCGCTTCAGCGCCGCCACCAGAAGGTGATCGAGGAAGCCCCGGCGCCGGGCATGGACGCCGAGACGCGCGAGGCGGTGTGCGGCGCTGCCGTACGCGCTGCGAAAGCCGTGAATTACGAGAACGCCGGCACGATCGAGTTCATTGCCGACGCGTCCGACGGGCTGAGAGCTGACCGCATTTGGTTCATGGAGATGAACACGCGGCTACAGGTCGAGCACCCGGTGACCGAGGAGATCACCGGCCAGGACCTGGTCGAATGGCAGCTCCGCGTCGCGTCGGGCGAAAAGCTGCCAAAGAAGCAGGACGAGCTGTCGATCAACGGCCACGCGATCGAGGCGCGGCTCTATGCCGAGGACCCGGCCAAAGGCTTTCTCCCGAGCGTCGGCAAGCTCGAGCATTTCGACTTGGGCGAAGACGGACGCATCGAAACGGGCGTCGAAGAAGGCGATTCCATTTCGCCCTTCTACGACCCGATGATCGCCAAGCTGATCGCCCGTGGCGCTGACCGCGATGAAGCGATCGATGAGCTTGCCGCAATCCTCGACAGCGTCGAGGTCTGGCCGGTCAAAACCAACGCTGCATTCCTGTTCAACGCCTTGGTCGAGCCCGATTTTGGCGACGCCAAGATCGACACCGGCTTCATCGAAAAGCATCTCGACGAGCTGATCCCTGAATCGGGCCCAGCGACGATGTTCGGCGCGCGGCGGCGACTGTTGCGATCCTGGCCAATGGTGGCGAAGTGCCGTTCCCCACCGGTCTTCGCCTCAACGCTGCCCGGCGCCTGACCGCGACGCTCAGCGGGCACGCCGTCGAGCTGCGTGATGACGAGGAAGTGGCGGAAGTCTCTGGCTTCGCGGACGAGGAACGAGTCGTCGTCTTCACCGGGGGCCAAGCATATGAATTCGGCCTCGCCAGCCGCGGCACCGGCACTTCCCACGGCGTACACGACGGCGAGATCGAGGCGCCGATGCCGGGCAAGGTGACCGCCGTCGAGGTCAAGCGCGGCGAAAAGGTTGTCAAAGGGCAACGCTTGCTCACGCTCGAAGCGATGAAGATGGAGCATGCGCTCACCGCCCCGTTCGACGGAACGGTGGCCGAGCTCAACGCCAAACCGGGCGCTCAGGTCAGTGAAGGTCAGCTTCTGGTGAAAGTGGACCCGAACCGATGAGCCGTCACCCCCGCTCAAGCGGGGGTGCCGCTGCCTTCACAAGAAGCGGGATTGCCGCTTCCGCGGGAATGACGAGCGGAAACCTGATTGTCGTTTCTCCGTTGTCGCTGCATGCGCCTGATGCTGCTCGTTACCGCTGCGCTGCTCGTGCCGCTCGCCGGCTGCGTCAACGGCGAGCCGCAGGGCGGGCCGGCAATGGCGCTGGTCAATTCGGCCGGCCAGACGATCGGCAGCGTTCGCGCCTGGCAGACCAGCGGCGGCGTCGGCTTCCACATTTCGGCCGCCGGCCTTCCCCACGGGCTTCACGCCTTGCACGTCCACAGTGTCGGGCGCTGCGACCCGCCCGATTTCGCCAGCGCCGGGCCGCACTGGAACCCGCTCGGCAAGCAGCACGGCCTCAACAATCCCAACGGCCCGCATGCCGGCGACCTGCCCAACGTCGAGGTCGCGGCCAACGGCGTCCTCAGCCAGACGGTGACTTTGCCCGGCGCGAGCCTTCTCGCCCCGCCGGGCACTCCGGGCGCGCTAATGGACGCCGACGGCGCGGCGCTGGTGATCCACGCCCAAGCCGACGATTATATGACCGATCCGGCCGGCAACAGCGGTCCGCGCATTGCCTGCGCGGTGCTCCGGCCGCTGGCGGAGCTTCGCTGAAGAAAGCTCCGGAACGGAGCATTGCTTAAGGGGGTGCTGACGCTCGGCCGTCCATAGTGAACGGCAAGCGCGGCTGTTCGCGCATCGCAAGGGACCGTATGGCCAGCCACTTAAACCTCTGTTTACGCAGATCCGTTAGCCTCACTCGGCCCGGCGAAGCGAGCGTGGAACCTATTTCGCCGGGCGGGTACCCAACTCGATTAGGGGACCTATCTTGGGCCGCCACACCGACGCCGCAGCGACCAAGCTCGGCCAATCTCCCGTCGAGCGCCGCGAGCGGCGCCCGGTCACCATGCGCGGTTTCGTGATGCGCGAAGACGGAACCACTGCTGAGGCACTGATGCTCGACCTTTCGTATGAAGGCTGCGGGATCGAAACTCCCGAGGAGCTTCAGCCCGGTGAGGCGGTGAAGCTCTCGGTGCTTCGCCGCGGCGCGATCGAGGCGCATGTGCGCTGGTGCGCCGGCGGAAAGGCCGGCCTGGTGTTCGACCCGGAGGAGTCCGAAAGCGCGGAGCATAAGCCGCGGCAGGCGGAGCGCCTGTCATTGACCGCGGAAGTCTCGCTCCGGCGTCTCGGCAAGCTCAATTATCGGGTCCAGGTCTTCGACATCTCATCGCAAGGCTGCAAGGTCGAGCTCGTCGACAAGCCGCGGCTCGAGGAACATGTGCTGGTGAAGTTCGAAGGGTTGGAATCGCTCGAAGCCGAAGTGTGCTGGATCGAAGGCACGAGCGCTGGGCTGCGCTTCGAGAAGCCGATCCACCCTGCGGTGTTCGACCTGTTGCTGCAGCGGCTCGGCGCCTAGACGTTTAGACGGCCGGCTGCTGCTCCATGGCGCCAGCCGACTGGACCAGCTCCTGATATCTCTCGGCGAGCTCGAGATGAGCATTGCGGGCCTTCGGATCGGCAGCGTGATTGGCAGCCGAACGCTCCTGCGCGGCGCGCCGCATGAAGTAGCTTTGCCTGTTCTCCATCACTCACCACCCCCCGATTGTGGCGACTCGCTCATACGCCTTTTCGAGGGCGAAACGAACTGATCGAGGTTAATCCGGCGCTCTCGAGAGCTGGCGAGCAAAACAGGTTTCGAGGCGCGGTCGCGCAGCGTATGAGCCGTCGCGCATCAAGCGACAGGGGAGCTCAACGCCATGACCGCATTCAACGTCGTCCGGTTCCGGGTGAAGCCGGGGCGCAACCAGGAATTCCTCGACGCGCACCAGAGCGTCAACCGCGACTGGCCCGGGCTGCGCCGGGTCAATCTCGTGCAGTTCGCGGAGCGTGGCTATTGCATCATCGGCGAATGGGACGACATGGACGCGATCGCCGCGGCTC
>DATDDW010000196.1:0-2462 GCA_036523615.1 Sphingomicrobium sp. | reverse complement strand
TGGTGCGCGCCTGATCGACGAGGCGTTTGCCGGGATCGACCCGAAAGACATTGAAACCACCCGGGCGGTGCTTGCTCGCGCGCGCGAGAACGCTAGCCGCAGCGGACCAATCAACAGGGCGTCGAATCAATGGACAAAATGCCGAGCGAGCAGATGAAGGCGGCAGCGGCGACCAAGGTCAAGCGGTCGCGCAAGGTCGCAGTCAATAAGGGCCTGACGCGCACCATCCTGATGTTCATCGTGCCGGCGCTGCTGATCCTCGGGGGCGGCTATTACTGGCTGACCAGCGGCGGCAGCGTGTCGACCGACGACGCGCAGGTGAAACAGGACATCGTCTCCGTCAGCCCGCAGGTGAACGGCCAGGTCGTCGCCGTCTACGTCCGCAACGGCATTCAGGTGAAGAAAGGCGACGTTCTGTTCCGCATCGACCCGCAGCCATTCCAGGTGGCGCTCGAGCAGGCACAGGCGCAGCTCGCCGCCGCGCAGCTCCAGACCTCGCAGCTCAAGACTCAAGCCGCGGGAACCGGCGCCGACATCACCGGCGCGGGGGCCAATCTCAAGATCAAGCAGAATGCGCTCGCGCGGCAAAGCGCGCTGCTGAAGCAAGGCTTCACGACTCGCTCCGATTATGAGGATGCGTTGAACGAGGTGAAGACCGCCGAGCAGCAACTCGCCGATGCGAGGGCGCGCGCGGCGAACGCGCAGGCGGCGATCGCGCCGGGCGAGCAGCCGCAGATCGCGCAGGCGCAGGCGGCGGTCGACAAGGCGCGGCTCGACCTCGAGCGCACCGCGATCCGCGCGCCGATGGACGGCGTCATCGAGAATGCCGACGACCTACAGGTGGGCAAGATGGCGGTGCTTGGCGTCGGCACGCTGTCGCTCGTCCACAGCAAGAGCGCCTGGGTGGAAGCGAACTTCAAGGAGAAAGACGTCGGCCGGATGGTTCCGGGCCAGCGCGCGGAAATCACGGTCGATGCCTATCCGGGGATCAGGTTCCCCGCCCACGTGCAGAGCATCGGCGCGGGCACGGGAAGCGAGTTCTCGCTGCTTCCGGCGCAGAACGCGAACGGCAATTGGGTGAAGGTGACCCAGCGCGTGCCGGTGAGGATCGCGTTCAACCAGCCGCCGTCGAAGCCGATGATCGCCGGCCTGTCGGTCAACGCCAAGGTCTTCTTCGACAACAAATAGACCATGGCCGAAGCCGCACATCATGAGCTTCCGCCCGGCCAGCGGCTGATCGTCACCATCGGCGTCATGGCCGCGGTGCTGCTGCAGGTGCTCGACACCACCATCGCCAACGTCGCGCTACCGCACATGCAGGCGAGCCTCAGCGCGACCCAGGACACGATCAACTGGGTGCTGACGAGCTATATCGTCGCCTCGGCCATCGCGCTGCCGATCAGCGGCTGGCTCGCCGACCGCGTCGGCCGCAAACGGCTGCTGCTGATCTCGGTCGTCGTCTTCACCGCCGCTTCGGTCCTGTGCGCAACGGCGACCTCGCTCGGCGAGATGGTGCTGTTCCGCGCGCTGCAGGGCGTCGGCGGCGCATTCATCGTCCCGCTCGCCCAGGCGACCTTGTTCGACATCAACCCGCGCGACAAGCACGGCCAGGCGATGGCGCTCTTCGGCGGCGGCGTGATGATCGGGCCGATCCTCGGGCCGGTGCTCGGCGGCTGGCTCACCGACAATTACAACTGGCGTTGGGTGTTCCTCGTGAACCTGCCGGTCGGGATCCTGTGCATCCTCATCATGCTGCGCTTCATGCCCAAGACCGAGACCCACCAGCGCAAGTTCGACATGTTCGGCTTCGCATTGCTGGCGATTGCCCTCGGCGCGCTGCAATTCTGCCTCGACCGCGGCCAGCAGAACGACTGGTTTTCAAGCTGGGAGACGATCATCGAGGCGGGCCTGGCGATCGGTGCCGGGTGGATGTTCGTCGTCCACATGGTCACGGCGAAGAATCCACTGTTCGACCGATCGATGTTCAAAGACCGCAATTTCGCGACCAGCGTGCTGTTCATGGCGGTGACCGGCATCCTTCTGCTCGCCGGGCTCGCGCTGCTGCCGCCGCTGTTGCAGAACATGTACGGCTATTCGGTGCTACAGTCGGGCTTCCTCACCGCGCCGCGCGGGATCGGAACCCTGTTCTCGATGCTGATTGCCGGCCGCATGACCGGCAAGATCGACGCGCGGCTGCTCGTCGGCATCGGCGTCATCCTGATGGGCGTTTCGCTCTACATGATGACCGGCTTCGCCATCGACCAGCCGTCGCGGCCGGTGATCATCAGCGGCGTCGTTCAAGGCCTTGGGCTCGGCCTCATCTTCGTGCCGCTGCAGACACTCGCGTTCGAGACTCTCGCAACCCGTTTCCGCACCACCGGCGCGGCGCTGCTCAACCTTGCCCGCAACATCGGCGGCTCGATCGGCATTTCGGTGGTCAGCACGCAGCTGGTGCGGATGAC
>DATDDW010000195.1:0-5771 GCA_036523615.1 Sphingomicrobium sp. | reverse complement strand
CCCTTCGGCGAAGAAGGTGTAGCGGGCGTGAAGCTCGATCCCCGGCTGATAGTCGGGCCGGTGGCTGCCGTCGCGAGCGATCCCCATATCGCCGGTGGCGACGCCCTTCACCGATCCGTCGTCGTTGAACAGAATCTCGGCTGCGGGGAAGCCGGGGAAAATCTCGACTCCCAGCTCTTCCGCCTGGCCTGCCAGCCAGCGGCAGAAATTGCCTAGGCTCAGCGTATAGGTGCCCTTGTTGCTCATGAACGGCGGCATCAGCAAGTGCGGCATTTCCCATTTGCCGGTCTTGCCTAGGATCCAGTGGTGGTTCTCGGTGACCGGAACGGTGAGCGGCGAGCGTTTGTCCTTCCACTCGGGGATCAGCTCATTGAGCGCGATCGGGTCGATCACCGCGCCCGACAGAATGTGGGCGCCGACCTCGCTTCCCTTCTCGAGGATGCAGACCGAAAGCTCGCGCCCGGCCTCGCTCGCCAACTGCTTCAGCCGGATCGCGGCGCTGAGCCCCGCCGGTCCCGCGCCGACGATCACCACGTCGTAAGTCATGGATTCGCGGGTGGTCATCGTCCTCTCATCGCGGCGGGAACACAGTTCGACTCATCCGCCCTGCCAATTCCTTGACCGTGGCGTCAATGGCAGGGAGGAGGGAGGCGTGGGAGGGGAAGTGGATTCGATCGGCTTGGCCGAGGCGCGCAGCGCTTTGAGCTGGTGGCTCGAGGCCGGCGTCGACGTTGCCGTCCAGGAAAGCCCCCGCGACTGGCTCGTGCCGGCCCAGGCGCCGAGCCGACCAACACCGGAAACTGTCGCCAACGTCGCTCAGCCGAGCCACGAGACCCTCGCTCAGCTTCAGGACTGGCTGGCGAACAGCGCCGAGCTGCCGCTCGCCGGAGCTGCTTCCAGGCGCGTATTGCCGCATGGGCCGCAGGATGCGGCGGTGATGCTCCTGGTCGACGCGCCGGTGCTCGAGGACGCCGCCGCCGGCCAGCCGATCGGCGGCGAGGCGTGGCGCCTCGCGCAACGGATGCTCGCGGCGATCGGAATCGCGCCTGAGCAGACGTACAGCGCGTCGCTGACCTGCATCCACGCGCCAGGCGCAAGGATGAGCGAGGTTGACCGCCGTCAATGCGCCGAGCTCGCGCGCCAGCAAATCCGCCTCGCGCGGCCCAAACGGCTGATCCTGTTCGGTGACGGACCTTGTCAGGCGCTGCTCGGCAAACGCCTCGTCGAAGCACGCGGCCATGTGCACAAGGTCGAAGGCGTTCGCACCGTCGCGACCTTTCACCCGCGGCACCTGATTAAGCGCCCATTAGACAAATCATTGGCATGGCAGGACCTTCTGCTTTTGATGGAGGACGAATCTTGAAGGCTGGAGTGCTCGCGTTTGGAGCGTTGATATGGGCCGCGCCGGTGTTCGCGCAGGCGGCTGCCGATCCCTTGGCGCCGTTGCTGACGACGCCGCCGCAGGTCCAGCCTCAGCCTGCCGCCCAGCAGCCTGTCCTTCCCCAGCCGGCACCGCCCGCGGCGCCCGCTGTCGTCGTGCCGAAAGACTGGCGCGGCGTCTTCGACGCGATCGACGCGGGCAATTGGGCATCGGCACAGGCCGGAATCGCAGCGCTCCCGCCCAGCGTGCTCACACCCGTCGCTAAGGCCGAGCTCTACACCGCCAAGGGTTCGCCGGTCGTCGATCTTCCCGCGCTCCAGGCGCTGATCGCGGAGGCGCCCGAGCTTCCCGAAGCCAACCAACTCGCGCTCATGGCGTTGAAGCGCGGGGCGACCACGCCGCCGCTGGTTACGCCGGAGAAGGCGACCGTCTATCTCGGCTCTGCACCGGTGCGGTACCGAGCTCGGCCGATCGACGAGCCCGCCGCCAACGAACTGCGCCCTCTGATCGACTCGCTGGTCAAGGCCGACAATGCGACGGGCGCCGAAGCGCAGCTGGTGGCCTTCGCGCCGCAATTGTCGGTGGAAGCGCGCGCGGAAGCTGGAAGCCGAGTCGCTTTTGTCTATTATGTGCTCGGCCTCGACATGGACGCGCGGCGCGTCGCCGATATGTGGCGCCAGGGCGCGACCGGCGAGTGGGCGAGCCAGGCCGCCTGGGTGTCGGGCCTCGCCTCGTGGCGCCTCGGCGATTTCAACGCCGCCTCGTCGGCGTTCCAGCAGGTGGCGCAGCTCGCCGACCAGCGCGAGCTCAGGGCCGGCGCTTATTATTGGGCCGCGCGCGCCGAGCAGGCCGCCGGACGGCCGCGCTCGGTCGAGCCGTTCCTTCGCGCCGCGGCGACCACGCCCGAGGCGCAGGAATGTTTCTATGGCCTGCTCGCCCGCGAGACGCTGGGCATGAACACCAAGCTCAAGGATGATCCATTGATCGGCTACGACCCGCCGGTCGCTCAGTATCCCAACGTCCAAAGAGCGATGGAGCTGGCGCGGATCGGCGAGCCGGCGCTGGCCGAACAAATGCTCCGCCACCAGGCGAAGATCGGCGTGCCCTCCGAGCACCACGCGCTGATCGAGCTCGCCAAGCAGCTGGACCTCCCGGCGGCGCAGCTGTGGCTGGCGAACAACGGGCAGCCGGGCGCCCGCTCCGACGCGACCGATCGCTACCCCAATCCGCACTGGACGCCCTTGAATGGCTGGCGGGTCGATCCGGCGCTCGCCTACGGCCACATCGTCCAGGAGTCGGCGTTCCGGCCGACCGCTGTCAGCCTCGCCGGAGCCGTCGGGTTGATGCAGGTCCTCCCCGTGACGGCCGCGAAGGTCGCCCAAAACAACGGGGTCTCCTACTCGCGCGGGAACCTCACCGATCCCCGCTATAACCTCGAGTTCGGCCAGGGCTTCATCGAACAGATGCGCGGTTCGTCGGCGACGGCGGGGCAGCTGCCGCGAGTCATCGCCTCCTACAATGCCGGGCCGCTGCCGGTCGCGCGCTGGGCGTCAATCAACGATAAGGGCGATCCGCTGCTGTGGATCGAGAGCATCCCTTATTGGGAGACGCGCTATTACGTGCCCGCAGTGCTGCGGAACATGTGGGTCTATCAAGGTCTCAACAATGAGGACACGACGACGCTCAAAGCGATGGTCGAACATCGCTGGCCGGCCTTCCCGACGTCGATGACGCGCCTCGCGCACTGAGCGCCGCCGCCGCTCTGCATGCGGCCAGTGTTCTTGTTATGTTCTCGCATCCGGTGTAGACCAGCCGCATGCCGGTCGAGTCGAGCGATGGCCGCGGGGCGACCCGCAATCGCACCCCCACGCGCTTCAACCTGAAGGAGCGCGTGGTCGAAGGCGAATGGCTCGACCAGGTGGAAGCGCTCGACGGCATTCCCAAGCGCCGGACCACCGTCACGATCGAGCACCCGAAGTCCATCCTGACGCGCAACAGCTCGCCCGACGTCGGCTTCGACCGCTCAATCAACGCCTATCGCGGCTGCGAGCATGGCTGCATCTATTGTTTCGCCCGGCCGACCCACGCCTATCACGACCTCTCGCCAGGCGTGGATTTCGAAAGCCGGCTGTTCGTCAAGCCCAATGCCGCCCAGCTGCTCCACGCCGCTCTGTCGCGGCCCGGCTACGAATGCCGCCCAATCGCCATGGGCACCAACACCGATCCATATCAGCCGATCGAGGAACGCTGGCGCATCACACGGTCCGTCGTCGAGCTGCTGCTCGAGACCCGCCATCCGTTCACCATCACCACCAAGTCGGACCGCGTGCTGCGCGACCTCGACCTGTTGAAGCAGGCCGCGGACCTTAAGATTGCTTCGGTCGCGCTCTCGGTCACCTCGCTCGACCCCAAGATCGCGCGCACGCTCGAGCCGCGCGCGCCGCAGCCGCGCAAGCGCCTGGCGGCGGTCAAGGCACTGAATGACGCCGGCGTCCCCTGCTACGTCGCCATTGCGCCGGTCGTGCCGCAGATCACGGACCACGAGCTCGAACATATCGTCGAAGCCGCCGCCGCGGCTGGAGCATCGGGCGGCTTCTATCTGCCGGTGCGCCTTCCGCACGAAGTGGCGCCTCTGTTCCGCGCGTGGCTCGACGAACATTATCCCGATCGCGCCGCCAAGGTGATGGCGACGATCCGCTCGCTTCGCGGCGGCCGCGACAACGATCCCAATTTCTTCAGCCGGATGAGCGGCCAGGGCCCCTGGGCCGACCTGCTCCGCACCCGCTTCGACATTGCGGCGAAGAAATATGGCCTGAACCAGGCGAAGTTCCCGCTGCGCATCGACCTGTTCCGCCCGCCCGAGGGCGACCAGATGCGATTGCTCTGAGGCCGGAGCCGAAACGGTCCGGCGGCGTTGTCGTTCGCAAAAGGAGGACTTTAGATGCGCATCCTGATCGCAATTCCGGCGCTTGTGGCGCTCGCCGCGTGCAACGTCAGCAAGAACGGCAATGAAGTGAGCGTTCAGTACGACCAAAACACGGCCGAGAATACCGCCGCGGCGGTCGGCAACACGGCGCAGGATATCGCCAACGACATCGGCAGCGACGTCAAGAACACCGGCGCGAAGATCGAGAACAAGGTCGGCAACACGGACGTCAAGCTGACCGTCGACAACAAGGCCGAAAACAAGACCGACAAGAAGTGATCTGACGCTGTGCCTTTAATGGTCGGGGAGACAGGATTCGAACCTGCGACCCTCTGCTCCCAAAGCAGATGCGCTACCAGACTGCGCCACTCCCCGATCACGGCACCGCGGTGGGCCCGGAAGGATTCGAACCTCCAACCTAGCCGTTATGAGCGGCCGGCTCTACCGTTGAGCTACAGGCCCTCCCCGGTCGCAGCGGGATAGACGGCGCGGCGCGGCCCGCCAAGCTCTTGGATCACTGCGTCACCCGCGCGGCAGTAGCAGCGCGATCTGCGCCGGCGTGGTGGTGAGATCGCCGCCGGCAATGCGCGCGAGCCCCCGCACGAGCCGCAGCCACATCCCTTCACCGGCCTCCGCGGCGCCGAACAGCTCCTCATCCGACGCCTTCTGCAGCGCCACGGGACGGTTGATCGCGATACGGCAGCGGTCGCCCGCGTGGCTCAGCGTCAGGCGCAACCGCTCACCCTTCTGGCCACGCGCAATCACTGCGCTCACCAAGCGAAAGATCAGCCGCGCGGCGAGCTCCGGCTCGACCGCGGCGACGAGGTTGCGCATCCGCCGCGACAGCTCGAGCTCGACGCCCTTGCCCACCGCCGCTTCGCGCAGCGATGACGCCATCGTCTCCACTAGTTCGGCGACATCAACCTTCGCAGGTTCGCTGCTGTGCGCCTTGGCGGCGAAGTCGAGGTCGTCGATCGCATTGAGCAGCATCCGCGCCTGGCCGACGATCTCCGAGGCGCGCTCGCGGTACTGACGGTCCGCCGGGCCCAGATACTGGCCTTCGATGATCTCGGCGAAGCCGATGATCGCGTTGAGCGGCGTTTTGATCTCGTGCACCAGCTCGCGCAGTGAGTCCGGATCCGACAGCACGTCGGGCCCTTGCCCGGCCGCCGCGGGCGTATGTTCGCGCAGCGCAATCCCGCGATAGCCCGCGAACCGCCCGTCGGCGGGTTCGAACGCGGGCACACCGCTGATCTTCCATTCACCCGAGACGAGCCCGTCTCCGGCGACGTTGAGCTCGGCGTCGCGGAATGGCGCGCGCATGGCGAAGGCGCGGAGCACCTCCTGGTCGACATGGTCGCCGCCACCGTTCTGCGGCCGCGCGAGCGAGCGGCCGATCAGCGCGCCGCGCGGGGCCCCTTCGACCCAGGCGATTTCTCCGCTCGGGCCGCATTCCCAGCGAAA
>DATDDW010000194.1:0-2553 GCA_036523615.1 Sphingomicrobium sp. | reverse complement strand
CTCGCGACCGGCAAGACGCTGTCGGACGAGGTCGCCAACGTCGAGCCGAACCTTGTCTGGGGCGACGACAACAAGACCGTATATTATATCGAGAAGGACCCGGTGACGCTGCTCAGCAAGCGCGTCAAAGCACATGTGCTGGGCACTCCCGCCAAAGCCGACAAGCAGGTCTATTTCGAGAAGGACGACAGCTTCTACCTGGGCGTCGGCCGGACCAGCGACCGCAAGTATATCTGCATCTTCGAGCAGGCGACCGTCAGCAACGAGCAGCGCTGCACCAGCGCGGCCAAGCCCGGCAAGTGGACGGTGATCGCCCCGCGCGAGCGCGAGTTCCGCTACGAGGCCAACCACGTCGGCAATCGCTGGATCATCCGCACCGACTGGAACGCGAAGAACTACAAGCTCGCCGAAGTCAGCGATGCTGCCATGCCCAAGGGCCGCTCGGCCTGGCACGACCTCGTGCCGCACAACCCGCAGGTGTTCATCGAGGACTTCCACCCATTCAACAGCTTCATCGCGATCGAGGAGCGGGCGAACGGCAACAAGCACATCCGCCTCTTGAGCAACTCGGGCAAGAGCAGCGACGTCGCCTCGGACGAGCCGGCCTACGCGATGAGCATCGGCGCCAATCCGGAGGCGACCAGCACCGCGCTTCGCTACACCTACGACTCTCTGACCACGCCGACGATCACCTACGAAGTGGATTCGCGCACCGGCAAGCGCACGGTGCTCAAGCGCCAGCCCGCCCCCAATTACGACGCGTCGCAATATGTGACCGAGCGCGTGTGGGCGACCGCGCGCGACGGCACCAAGATCCCGGTCTCGCTGGTCTACAAGAAGGGGTTCAAGCGCGACGGCACGGCGCCCATGCTGCAGTACGGCTACGGCAGCTACGGCGCGTCGATGGACCCTGCCTGGTCACCGAGCCTGGTGCCGCTGCTCGACCGCGGCGTCGTCTATGCGCTCGCGCACATCCGCGGCGGGCAGGAGATGGGCCGCGCCTGGTACGACGCCGGCCACCTCTTGAACAAGAAGAACAGCTTCACCGACTTCATCGACGTGACGCGCTATCTCGTCGGCGAGAAATATGCGGCGAAGGATCGCGTCGCCGCGCTCGGCGGCAGCGCCGGCGGCCTCTTGATGGGCGCGGTCGCCAACATGGCGCCGCAGGATTACCGCGTGATCGTCGCCCAGGTGCCGTTCGTCGACGTGGTGACGACGATGCTCGACACCTCGATCCCGCTGACCAGCAACGAGTTCGACGAGTGGGGCAACCCGGCCGACCCCAAATATTACGACTACATGCTGTCCTATTCGCCCTACGACAATGTGGCGCACAAGGCCTATCCGGCGATGATGGTGACGACCGGGCTGTGGGACAGCCAGGTCCAGTATTTCGAGCCGACCAAATATGTCGCGAAGCTGAGGTCGACGAAGACGGATAGCAACCCGCTGGTCTTCCGCATCAACATGGAGGCTGGGCACGGCGGCAAGTCGGGGCGGTTCGAGCGCTATCACTCGACCGCGGAAATCTACGCCTTCATGCTGAGCCAGCTGGGGATCAGCGGCTGAGCACCAGCACCGGCCATTCGCCCGAGCCGCGGCCGCGAAGGGTGAGGCCTTCGTCCGCATAGGCCTGCACGAGCGCGTCGGCTTGGGTGTCGAGCAGGCCGGCGAGCATCACCGTCCCGCCTTTGGCGAGTGCGCCGGCGAAGTCGGGCGCAAGGTCGGTGAGCGGCCCGGCGAGGATGTTGGCGATGATGAGGTCGAACGGCGCTCGGGCGGCGAGCAGCGGCGAGTCCATGCCGGCGGCTTCGGCCAGCAGCAGCTCGCCGGCGCCGTGGCCGAGCTTTACGCCGTTGATCGCCGCGTTCTCGCGCGCGACGCTGACCGCGATGGGGTCGATGTCCGTGGCGATGCACTTCGCCTCGGGCCACAGCGCCAGCGCGGCGAAGGCGAGCAGCCCGGTGCCCGTGCCGATATCGGCGATGTTGGCGAAATCCGCGCCCGCGAGCTCGAGCTCGTCCAAGGCGGCAAGGCAGCCGCTGGTCGTCGCGTGCTGGCCGGTGCCGAACGCGAGGCTCGCGTCGATCTCGAACGCGAGCAGCCCCGGGGGCGCGGTCCGGTACATCGGCGTGTGGACATAGAAGCGCCCGGCGCGGATCGGCTGCAGCCCCGCTTGGCTCATCGACACCCAATCGGCCTCGCCAAGCTCCTCGATCTTCGGCTCGCCCGAGCCGAGCCGCGCGAGCGTGTCGAGCTCCTCGGCGGTCGGCGGGTGCTCGAGATAGGCGTGGATCAGCCAATTGTCGGGCTTGGTGGAATCGGGCTCGTCGGCGACGAGCACCGCGTCCGGCAGAAGCTCGTCACCCTCGGCAATAGCTTCGCCCTGCGCTCGCGTGCAGGGCACGGTCACCCGCCAGCTCACCTAACGTAGCTTGCTCCGTTGACGTCGACGATGCTGCCCGTGGCCGATGGCGGCGCGTCGATCGCCAGCCAGCGGATCACTTCGGCGACCTCGTCGGTCGTCGCCACCCGGCCGAGCGGAATATC
>DATDDW010000193.1:0-3322 GCA_036523615.1 Sphingomicrobium sp. | reverse complement strand
CCTGCAAGGTCTGGAGGCGCGCGGCGCCTTTGCCGCTGATCGAATAGCGGAAGACATATTGCGTAGATTGCTTCGCGACGACCTTGCCGTCCGCTCCGTTGTAGAGATTGAAGCCGCTTGTCAGCACCAACATCTCGTGGCCGTCGGGGCTCAGGGCGATCGCCGCGGCACCGTCGGCGACATAAGACGGGTGCGGCCCAATGCGCGTAACCAGCGGCTCGAACTTGGCGCCCGGCGCGGCGGTCGGCGTGATCGCCTGGCCGGTCGGAAGCAGCTGCTTTGGCGGCGCGTCGGCAATCGCCGCAGCGCCCATCGCTAAAGCCATTATTGCGCTAAAGCGGACCATCTACCGTCAATCCTTCGCGTGCGATGCACTCCACAACCGGTCCGGCAAGGTCACGTCGACACTCTGCATTTGCGCATCGGACGCATCGCCGAGCATCACCCGGTAATCGCCCGCGCGGATATGCCAATTGTTTCCTGCCGCTTCGTAGGTCGCCAGCAGCCGCGGATCGACGGTGAGCTCAATCGTCCGGCTTTGCCCGGGCTTGAGGTCGGCCTTGGCGAATCCGGCGAGCCGCTTCGGCGCTTCCCAACCCGCTTTCTTCCAGTCGACGGGCGCGACGTAAACCTGTGCGACGCCCTTGCCTGAACGCTTGCCCGAATTGCGGATCGCAAGGCTGACGCGCAACGCATCGCCGTCGGTGCGGGCGGCCAGCTTCGACAGATCGAAGCGTGTGTAGCTGAGACCATGTCCGAATGAGAACAACGGCGTGTAGCCTTTGACGTCGTACCATTTGTACCCGATCGCCGCGCCCTCATCGTACGTAATCTCGGTCGGAGTCTCGTTGGGCAGGCCCATCCCCGGGATCACCCGATGCGCGAGCTGGTCGGGCGAGGCGGGGAAGCTGATCGGCAGGTGCCCCGATGGATTGACCTTGCCGGTGAGGATCCGCGCGATCGCCGCGCCGCCGCGGATCCCCGGGCAGAAAGCTTCGAGGACCGCCGGCACCTGGGGCAGCCAGGGCATGAACACGGCGCCGCCGCTCTCGATCACGACGATGGTCCTCGGATTGGCCCTGGCGACCGCCGCGACCAGCGCATCCTGATTGCCTTCGAGTTCGAGGCTTCCGTCGTAGCCCTCGCTGTCGGGCTGGGTGACGAATACCACGGCAGCGTCTGATTTGGCGGCGACCGCGGCTGCGGAAGCGGGATCGGTTCCGGCGTCGAATGCGATGGCGGCCCGCGGCAGCTCGCGCTTTAGCGCGTCGAGCGGCGGGGAGGGCAGATAGGTGTGATCCTTGATCATCGTCGCGCCGCCGACCGGAGTCACGTCCGACGAGCCGCCGCCCGCCAGCACGCCCTTGTCGGCGTTGCCGCCGATGACCGCGAGCGACCTCACTCCACGCAGCGGCAGGAGCCCACCATCGTTCTTCAGGAGGACGAGCGAATTTTCCGCGGCGTCCTGCGATACCTTGGCATTCGTCGCATAATCGATCGCCGTCGGTTTGAGCGGATTGTCGGCGGCGCCCTTGGCAAACAGCGCCCAGAGGATGCGCTCGGCCATGTCGTCGAGCCTGCGCTCAGGGATTTCCCCGGACTGCAAGGCGGCTTTCATCGCGGGCGGTCCGAACCATGGCTTGTCGGTGGCGCAGCAGAAGCCGGTGAACTGATCGAGCCCGTCATTGGCGGCGTCAGCGGTTGAATGAACCGCGCCCCAGTCACTCATCACGAAGCCCTTGAAGCCCCAGTCATGCTTGAGGACTTTGTTGAGCAGGTAATCGTTTTCGCAGCCCCAGCGGCCGTTGATCAGATTGTAGGAGCACATCACCGATCCGGGCGAACCTCGCTCCATCGCCAACTCAAACGCGAGAAGGTCGGACTGGCGCATAGCTTCCGCTGAAATGGTCACGTCGAGCGAGGTGCGCTCGCTCTCCTGATCGTTGATCGCATAATGTTTGATCGTTGAAATGATGCGGTTCGACTGAATGCCGTCGATCAGCGCCCCGGCCATCGTCCCGGCAAGCAGCGGGTCCTCGCCCGTATATTCGAAGTTGCGCCCGTTGCGGGGCTCGCGCGCCAGGTTCACGCCGCCCGACAGCATCGTGTTGTGGCCGGTCGCCCGCGCCTCGGCGCCGATCATTGCGCCGCCCGCTCGCGGCACCGCCGGGTCGAAGCTGGCGGCAGTCGCCAGGGACGAGGGCAAGGCGGTGCTCGGAATAAAGCTATTGCGAACGCCGATCGAGGCGTCGGTCTGCGTCTGGTCAGGAATGCCGAGACGCGGAACGCCGGGAACGAAGCCCGCCGATCCCTTGACCTGGTGAGTGACGACATAGGTCTTGAGGTCGGGTGGAACGATGTCGTCGGGAACCTTGGCAAGGTCGGTCATCGCCTGGTCCGAGTAGCCGAAGACGAGCCGAAGTTTCTCGTCGAGCGTCATCGCCGCCACTGCCGCCTTGGCCCGAGCTTCCGGCGGTAGATTGCGGTCGAGCCACGCCTGAGCTTGCGCCTGGACGGAGAGGCAGAGCAGGCATGCGGCCGACGCCAGGCCAATTGCTGTTCGCATCGATCTTCCCCTGTCTATTCCTTGCTCGAATCCCACCAGTAATTGACCAGCACGTTGAAGCGCTCGAGCGCCTCGACGTGATGAAACCAGTCGCGCGGAATGAAGATGGCATCCCCTGGAGCAAGCTCGGCTTGCTGCGCGCTTTCCAACGCGTCGGCGAAACGCGGATAGCGATCGAGATCGGGCGCCGTCACATGGACCATGCTGACCGGCGTTCCGGCGGGGGTCGGATGCGCGGGCCCCATGTAAAGATTGGCTTCAGCCTCAGGCGGAAACAGCGTGAAGCGCCGCCGCCCGGCAGCGACTACGCCGACATTGTCGATCGGATCATTGTGAGTGGCGACCTTGGCTGCATTGCCGATCCAAAGACGAGGTTCGGCCGAGGCCGGCACGAAAGGCATCGGATGGGTCGCTGAAAAGCCGGGGACAAAGCGCTCGGCGATCAATCCCTGCGCAACCATCGCACAAGGCCGGTCGGCGCTTTCCTCGTCGCGAAGCCCGGCGAGGAGACCAGGAAGATTACCCTGGCCACGAACGAAGTTCAGCGACTTGCCGTCGGCGCTATAGTGGAAGCGGCCGTCTTCTTGCGGCTCCGCGCGAAGGACGTCGGCAAGGGCGTCACTGGCGCGCGCCGACAAGAGTGCCATGCAGCGGTGCGCGTCGGCGCGCGCCGCGGTGACCAGCGGCCAGTCGCGAGCGACGCCGCGCATCACGGCGGGTTGGCCGCTCGGCAGGATTTCCGCCCGGAACTGCGCT
>DATDDW010000192.1:0-3179 GCA_036523615.1 Sphingomicrobium sp. | reverse complement strand
GACGAGATGTTGCGCAGGCGCGCGCCCTTCACCTGCCCGTCGTAGTGGAGCAGCGCAGCGCGGATGATGCGGATGCGCGGCTCGCGCTGCGGCAATTTCGCCGGCAGCGCCGCCGAGCCCTTCGCGGCGAGCGCGGCAGCTTCTTCGGGCGGCATCGGCTTGCCGAACAGATAGCCCTGGACGAGCGAGCAGCCGAGGCTCCTCACCAGCGCCAGCTCTTCGTGAGTCTCGACGCCCTCGGCGGTGGTCTGCATGTTGAGGTCGGACGCAAGCCCGACCATCGCGCGGATGAGCGCGGCATTCCGGCTTTGGGGGTCGTGGGCGCCGCTGACAAACGAGCGGTCGATCTTGATCTTGTCGAAAGGCACGCGCTGCAAATAGCTGAGGCTTGAATAGCCGGTGCCGAAGTCGTCGAGCGCAAGCTTGACGCCGATCGCTTTCAAGCTGGCGATCATCTCGTGGACATGGTCGTCGTTCGATAGGAACACGCCTTCGGTGATCTCCAGCTCGAGCCGTTCGGGCTCGAGGTTGGCATCGGCGAGCACCATACGCACCATCGTCGGCAGCGCGGGCAACTTGAACTGGATAGGCGACAGGTTGACCGCAACGGTGATCTGCTCCGGCCATTTGGCCGCCTCGGCGCAGGCGGTGCGCAGCACCCACTCGCCGATCTCGTTGATGAGGCCGATTTCCTCGGCGAGCGGGATGAACTCGGCGGGGCTGACCCCGCCCCGCTCCGGATGGTCCCAGCGGATCAGCGCCTCGAAGCCCGTCACGTCCTCGCTCGAAGCCTCGACGCACGGCTGGTAGGCAAGCCGCAGCTGACCTTTCTCGAGCGCGACGCGGAGGTCGGACTCCATCAGCTGCCGCTGGCGCGCCGCCTCGTGCATGTCGGGCGCGAAGAAACGGTAGCAGCCCTTCCCCGCCGCCTTGGCGGCGTACAGCGCGAGGTCGGCGTCGCGCATCAGATCGTCCGAGGTCCGGTCGTCGTAATCGGATGTGACGATGCCGACCGACGTGCCGATCGACACCGCAGTACCGTTGATCGTGTAGGGCCGCGACACGCTGTCGATGATTGCCTGCGCCAGCTGCGACAGCTCCGTCTTGGACGAGAGGCTGGGCAGGACGATCTGGAACTCGTCGCCGCCGAGGCGCCCGACCTGCCCCTTCTCACCGACCTCGTCGGTCAGCCGCAGCGCGACGAGCCGCAGCAGCGTATCACCGGCCGGGTGGCCGAGCGTGTCGTTCACCGCCTTGAAGCGGTCGAGGTCGAGCAGGAACACCGAGCAGCGGTGCTTGCGGCGGACCGCTCCGACCAGCGCATCGTCGAGCGCGCGTCGCAGCGCCTGGCGGTTGGCGAGGCCGGTGAGCGCGTCCTGCCGCGCGAGGCGGTCGAGCTCGACTTCCGACTGGCGCATCTTGGTGAGGTCGGATGCAAAGCCGCGGAAGCCGAAGAAATGGCCGAGCTCGTTGTGCACCGGCCGCCCGGTGATCGACCACCAGATCTCGTTCTTGGTCTTGGCGCGGACGATCAGGTCCTGGAAGGCGACGTGCGACGACAGATAGAAGCCGAGCGTCCGCTCCGAGGTCGCACTGCCGTCCTCGGTTTCGGTCGAGATGAGGTCGGTGAAGGCGCGGCCGATGAGGTCGGCGGCATCGCGTCCCAGCGCCCCGGCGACGCTGTCGCTGATGTAGGACAAGGTGCCGTCGCGCGCGGTCTCCCAGAACCAGCCCTTCTCGCTGTTCTCGAACTCGTGGAGCAGGGCCTCGGCGCGCGCCGACGGCGGACACACCTCATCCTGGGGAGAATTTCCCCCGCTCCTCAATATGCGCCTGATACCTTCCACCGCCTGTGTCCCCACTCCCAGACCACCCCTAGGCGCTCGTGGTTTATATTCCGTTAGGTTTGGCGCGAGCTAGCAAGGAGCCAAATGGAGCAAGCGGGTGAAGCGCTGGCGGCATGACCCCTCCTCTGCCAAACACCGCGCAATGGCGCCAACGGATTTTGGACGGGACCAGAGCCGCCACCTGCTGCCGCCGCGGTCGCTGGCGATCGCCGCTTTCTCGACCGTCGTCGAATGGTACGACTTCACGCTTTATCTCTATTTCGCGACAGTGCTCGCCCGCGTCTTCTACGGC
The DNA here is from genome assembly GCA_036523615.1 of Sphingomicrobium sp. Taxonomy (GTDB): domain Bacteria; phylum Pseudomonadota; class Alphaproteobacteria; order Sphingomonadales; family Sphingomonadaceae; genus Sphingomicrobium. Next base: position 1,040 of record DATDDW010000192.1, on the reverse strand, counting down.
GGCGGCGCGGGATCGTTGCTCGTCACGCTCGGCGGCTTTGCCATTGCATACCTGATGCGCCCGCTCGGCGCGGTGTTCTTCGGCCATTTGGGGGACCGCCGGGGCCGCCGGCACATGCTGCTCGTCTCGGTCGCGCTGATGACCGCCGCGATGTTGGCCACGGCGCTTCTGCCGACGCGCGCCGCGATTGGGCCCGCCGCCGGCTGGCTGCTCCTCGCGTTGCGCTGCGTGATGGGCTTCTCGGTCGGCGGGGAATATACCGGCGTCGTCGCCTACCTGCTCGAAGGGGCGCGCAGCGAGCGGCGCGGGCTCGTCGCCTCGTCCGCCTCGGCGGCGAGCGAGGTCGGCGGCCTCCTCGCCGTCGGAGTGTCGGCATTGACCGTTGCGCTGCTCACCGAAACGCAGCTGCAAAGCTGGGGCTGGCGCATTCCATTCCTGTTCGGCGCTGCGCTCGCCGGGAGCGTCGGCATTGCCCGCTCGACGATGCACGAATCGCCCGAGTTCCGCCGCCAGCAGGAAGAGCAGACCGTCCCCGAGGTGCCGCTGCGCCACTCGCTCACCAATCACCGCGCCGGAATCGCCCGAGCCTTCGCCATCTCGGCACTGGGCTCGATCACTTATTATGTCGGGATCACCTACGTTCCGGCATTCCTCACCTCCGCCGGGTCGTTGAGCGAAGGCGTCGCCCTCTGGCTGTCGACCATCGCGGCGGTCGTCGTGATCCTCGTGACTCCGTTCGTCGGATTATGGTCCGATCGTATCGGTCGCCGGCCCGTGCTCATGGTGCTGGCGTTGCTCAGCGCGGTCCTGCCGGCGACAATGTTCGCGCTGATGGCGAGCGGGTCACAGCTCCAGGCGCTGCTCGGAGCGGTCGTGCTCGCAGCGGTCGCTGGCGGCGTCAGCGCCGTCGGTGCGGTCGCGACGGCCGAGCAATTCCCGGGCGAGGGCCGCGTCACCGGCCTCGCGCTCGGAGCGACGATGGCGACAGCGATCTTCGGCGGCCTCACGCCATATGTCGCCCAGTTGCTGGTCGAACGCAC
>DATDDW010000191.1:0-4160 GCA_036523615.1 Sphingomicrobium sp. | reverse complement strand
GATCACCTGACCGGCCAGGACATCGTCAGCTTCACGGGATCGGCGCACACAGCGCTCAAGCTCCGGACTCATCCCACGGTCATCCGCGAGTCGGTCCGTTTCGTCGCCGAGCAGGACAGCCTGAATGCCTCACTGTTAGGGCCGGATGTGGCGCCCGGCACGCCCGAGTTCGACCTGTTCGTTAAGGAAGTTGCGACCGAGATGACGGTCAAGGCAGGCCAGAAGTGCACCGCGATCCGCCGCGCGATGGCGCCGGCGCAATACTTGGACGCCGTCGAGCAGGCGCTGGCTGAGCGGCTGGCGGAGACCAAGGTGGGCGACCCCCGTGTGGAGGACACGCGCATGGGCGCCCTGGTCAGCGTCAGCCAGCGCGACGACGTGCGGGAAAAAATCGCGCAGCTCGAGGCGGCGGGCGCGCGCATCGTCGCCGGCGACCCGAACGCAGAGCCGCCCGTCCCCGGCGGCGCTTTCCTCCCGCCGGTGCTGCTGCGCACCGACGATCCGTGGGGCACTGAAGCGGTTCACGACTGCGAACCGTTCGGCCCAGTCTCGACGATCATGCCGTACCGCGACATGGCCGACGCGATCGCGCTGGCCAACCGCGGGCGCGGCAGCCTCGCGCTGTCTCTGTTCACCCATTCGCCCGAAGCGGCGCAGGAGTTCGTCCAAGGCGCGGCGGCCTACCACGGCCGAATGCTGGTGCTGAACCGCGACAATGCCGCCGAATCGACTGGCCACGGCTCACCGCTGCCGGTGCTGGTCCACGGCGGGCCCGGCCGCGCCGGCGGCAGCGAGGAGATGGGCGGCGTTCGCGGGGTCAAGCATTACATGCAGCGAACCGCGCTCCAGTCGACGCCGGCGATGGTCGCGGCGATCACCGAGCAGTACGTCCCCGGCGCGCCCAAGCACGTGATCGACGTGCATCCGTTCACGCTCAGGATGAGCGAGCTCAAGATCGGCGACACATGGAAGACCGGAAGCCGCACGGTGACGCTTGAGGACATCGAGCATTTCGCCGAGTTCACCGGCGACAAATTCTACGCCCACATGGACGAGGAGGCGGCGAAGGCCTCGCCGATCTTCGAAGGGCGCGTCGCTCACGGCTATCTGATCCTGAGCTTCGCCGCCGGGCTGTTCGTCTGGCCCGATCCCGGCCCCGTGCTCGCCAATACGGGGCTGGAGAATTTGCGCTTCCTGACCCCGCTCTACCCGGGCGATTCGCTGCGCGTCGAGCTCACGGTGCGCGCCAAGTCAGTGAAGTCCGAAGAAACCGGCCAGGTGCGCTGGGCCGTCGAGGTGTTCAACCAGAAGGACGAGCTAGTCGCGACCTACGATCTCCTGACCGAAAACGTGCCCTGACAGCCGCAACAGTGCGGTCCGCCGTTCGTTTCATGCGCGGGTTTCTAGGAGGAGAAAGCTCATGAAAGTCAGCGAAGTGATGACTCGCGACGTCCAGACGGTACGCCCCGACCAGCCGGTCCAGCAGGCGGCCTCGTTCATGCTCAACGCTGACGCGGGCTCGATCCCCGTAACCGACGGCGACCGGCTGATCGGCATGATCACCGACCGCGACATCGCCGTACGCGGGATCGCTAAGGGTTACGGCCCCGACACGCCCGTGCGCGAGCTGATGACCGACGACATCGTCTGCGTGCGGGTCGACGACGACATCGAGGAAGTCGCGACCAAGATGAGCGACGCCCAGGTGCGGCGGCTGCCGGTGATCGACGAGGATCACCGCCTGTGCGGCATCGTCAGCCTCGGCGACCTCAGCCGCGAAAGCGACGAGGATACGGCGGCGCAGGCCCTCGAAGGCGTGAGCCAGCCCGGCGGCTCGCACCAGCAGTAACGGACTGTGCTCCTGCAAAGGCAGGAGCCCAGGCTTTTTCTTCTTGCGACTGGACCCCTGCCTGCGCAGGGGAACAGCTAACGCCCGGCGATCTCCTTGATCGCCCGATCGACGAGCTGAGCGTCGGTCGCGGCGTCGTGCCGCTCGGCGATGAGCTTGGCCGCGGCCTTCGCGGCAGCGTCGGCCGCCGCGCCGCGCAGCTGCTCGACCGCGGCACGCTCCTCGGCAGCGATCTTGTCCTCGGCCATCCGCGTGCGGCGCTCGATCAGCGCCTCGGCGTCGATTATCGCCTTGGCGACGATGTCTTCTGCTTCATGCCGGGCGCGCTCGAGCAAGGCTTCGCGGTCCTTGTCGACCGCCGCGGCCTTCGCCTCATATTCGGCCTTCAGCGCCTCGGCCTCCTTGCGCAGCGATTCCGCCTCGGCGAGCTGATCGCGGATCAGCGCAATCTTGGCGTCCAGCGCCCTGCCGATCGCGGCCGGCACCCGCTTCCAGATCAGGATCGCGAACACGGCGATCATCGCCAGCGCAACCCAGCCGCCGGGGTTCAGTCCAAGGAATGTCGGCTCAGACATGAAGCTCGGCCTTCACCGCCGTGGCAGCCTCGGTGGGATCGACCGTAATGCCGGTGAGCCGCTCGACCATATCGCGCGTCGCCTCCGCGGCAACAGTCTCGATCTCCGCGCGGGCGGAATCGAGCGCCTCGCGGATCCGCGCCTCGGCCGTGTCGACCTTGCGGTTGAGCTTGTCGCCCGCCTTGCGCACCGCCGCTTCGGTTTCGCTAGCGCTTTTCGCCTTCGCCTCCTGGGCGACGCGCGCCGCCTCGGCGCGAGCCGCGTCCATGCGGGCGCGCCACTGCGCTTCGGTCTCGTCGGCGGCGGCGCGCGCCTGCTGCGCCGCTTCGAGGTCGCCGGCGATTTTGCTCTCGCGCTGATCGACCGTCTGCTGGATCTTGGGCAGCATCCCCTTCGCGATCACGAAGAAGATGAAGCCGAGCGCCACCGCCAGCCAGAACAGCTGCGAGAGATAGACTTCGGAAAGCTGCGAAAGTTGAGGCATTGAGACCGCCCTTTAGCCGGTGCTTTCCTTAGCCCTTGAACGCGTAAAGGATGATCATCGCGATGGCGAACGCCATCAGGCCGAGAAGCTCGGCGGCGGCGAAGCCGATGAACAGACGGCCCTGCTGGCTGTCGGCGGCCGCCGGATTGCGCAGCGAGCTCTGCACGAACGAGCCGAAGACGTAACCGACGCCGAGGGCGGCGGCGCCCACGCCGATCGCCGCGAGACCGGCGCCGATGACCTTGGCGGAAGCGAGATCCATGGTTTGAACTCCTCTTGAAATACGTTGGTTAGTGAAGGTTGACCGCGTCGTTGATGTACAGCGACGTCAGGATGGCGAAGACATAGGCCTGGATCGCTGCGACCAGCAGCTCGAGCGCGCTGATGAACGTCACGAACAGGAAGCACAGGATCGAGATGATGATCCCGCCGCCGCCCGCCTGGAGCCCCTGGACGACGAAATTGCCGAAGATGTCGAGCAGGATGTGCCCGGCGAACATCGCGATGAAGGGCCTGAGGCCGAGGCTGAACGGGCGCACCATGAACGAGATGAACTCGATCGGGAACAGCAGCACCTTGCCGACCCAGTGGATTCCCGGCGGCACGAACAGCGAAAAGAAGTGCAGCCCGTGCTTCCAGAAGCCGACGCCGAGCACGATGGCGAAGGTGATCAGGGACATGACGCCCGTGAAGGTGAACTGGCTGGTGACGGTGAACGGGTGCGCCGCCGCCACCACGCCGAAGGGCATGTTGCCCATAAGATTCGCGAACAGAAGGAAGATGAAGGCGGTGAACACCCACGGCAGGTACTTTCGCCCCTGCGGGCCGATGCTGGCGTGGACCATGTCGTCGACGAAGCCGATGAGCCCCTCGACCGCGACCTGCCAGCGGCCCGGGATCAGCTCGCGCTTCATTCCGCCGAACATGAACAGCCAGATCGTCGCGAGGACGATCAGCGTCCACAGCGCGCTGTTGGTGAAGACGAACGGGTTATTGCGCTGGAACGAACCGAAGATCGGCTCGATCACGAACTGGTGCATCGGGTCGATGTCGCCGCCGGCAGCCACGCTATAACCTCATTCCTGCGGCCGGTCTGCGCCGGCCTGTTTGCCTGAAATTCGAACCACGTTGATCAGCCCGCCGGCAAAGCCGGTGAACATCAGTCCCAGCATTAGCCAGGGTGCGGTCCCGAGCCACCGGTCGAGCAGCCAGCCGGCGATCGCGCCGCCCATCGGCCCGCCGACCAGCTGAC
>DATDDW010000190.1:0-2301 GCA_036523615.1 Sphingomicrobium sp. | reverse complement strand
GCGCGATCCTTGCGTTCAAGCGCCCCGTGACCCAACGCAAATTGACCGGCCCGGCGATCATCGCCCTGGCCCTGTGCACCACTGCCCTTGCCGCCTGTCAGCAGGGCAGCTCATCCAACCAGAACGCCTCCGGCACTGCGGTGACGCCGTCGGGCATCACGCTCGACAATCGAGCCGAGAAGGACATCCGCGACGCGATCGCCAACGGAGCCATCGCCAACGGGCTCAAGCCCGACCTCTTTTTGAAGGGCGGGGAAAGCGGCGAAGACCTGGTCCAGGCGGCGCTCAAATATGCTTCGGCGCTGGCGACCGGCTACTCGGACCCGACCAAGCTCCACGAAGTCTACACGCTCGACCGGCCCAAGGTGGACGTCCGAGCGCGGCTGCAGCAGGCGCTGCAGCAAGGCAAAGTCGCCGACTGGTTCAACTCGCTGCCGCCGCAGACCGACGAATATAAAGCGTTGAGCCAAGCCTTTGTCCGCTATGCCAAGCAGGCAGGCCATACCGCACAGCAGCAAATCCCCGACGACAAGCCGATCAAGCCCGGCGCCCGCGACGCCCGCATCCCGGCGATCGTCGCCGTTCTCCGCTCGGGCGGCTATGTGCCCGACGAGCAGCCGCAGCAGGGACAGGCGCAGCCGCAGGGTCAGGGTGCGCAGCAGGCGGCGGCTACCGGCGTTTACACGCCGGCCTTGGTCGCGGCGGTCAAGCAGTTCCAGGCCGATTCCGGCACCAAGCCCGACGGCGTGCTCGGCAAGGAGACGATCGACGCGCTGAGCATTGGGCCGGCGGCGCGCGCGCGCCAGCTCGCGGTGGCGATGGAGCGCCTGCGCTGGCTGCCGCGCAATCCCCCGGAGACGCGCATCGACGTGAACACCGCCGCCTCCTTCCTCGACTATTGGCGCGACGGGCAGCACGTCGATCATCGCAAGGTGATCGACGGTGAGCCCGACAAGCCGACGCCACAGCTGCAAGGACCGATCTTCCAGCTGGTGGTGAAGCCTGTCTGGAACATCCCTGAAGGGATTGCCGCCAAGGAACTGGCGACCAAGAGCGGCGCGTGGCTGAGGGCCAACGGCTACACCCAGAAGGACGGCAAATGGATCCAGCTGTCGGGGCCGAAAAACTCGCTCGGCCTGGTCAAGTTCGACATGCGTGACCCAGAGGCGATCTACCTTCACGACACGCCGGCCAAGGCGGTGTTCGCCCTGCCCGACCGCCACCGCAGCCACGGCTGCGTCCGGGTCGAGAACGCGGTGCAGTTCGCGACCGCGCTGGCCGAGCAGGAAGGCGTGCTCGATCAGTTCCAGCAGGCGATGCAGAAGGACGACCAGACCTTCATCAAGCTGCCGCAGGAAATCCCGGTGCGGCTCCTCTATCACACCGCCTTTTGGGATGGCTCGCGGGTCCAGTTCCGCCCTGACGTCTATGGCTGGGACGAGAACATCGCCAAGGCGCTGGAATTTGCGCCCGGACCGCCGGTCAAGATCGAGCAGCCGGAGAGCAGCGACGACATCGGGCCGTAACGGCTCACATACAAAAGGGCGCCGAACCTTCCGTCCGGCGCCCTTCGCCCCCACCCAGAGCTGATCGCTAGCTTCGTCTCTCTGGCAGCCGCTCCTCGTCGGCTGCGTCGCTGAACTTGGTGATCCGTCCGTCGAATCGGACGCGTACAATTCCGGTTGAGCCGTGACGCTGTTTTGCGACGATGATTTCCGCGCGGCCCTCAGCGTCTTCGTATTGCTTTCTCCAATCTTCGTACTTGGCGACCTTGTCAGGATTCCGGGTAGCTTCGTCAGGAGTCGGCATCTCCACCTCTTGACCCTTCACGTAATATTCGTCCCGGTAGATGAAGAGCACGATGTCCGCGTCCTGCTCGATCGAGCCCGATTCGCGCAGGTCGGAGAGTTGCGGCCGGTGATCCCCGCCGCGGCTCTCGGGGGCACGGCTTAACTGCGAGAGGGCCAGCACGGGCACTTCGAGTTCCTTGGCGAGCGCTTTCAGGCCGCGCGAGATGGCGGATACTTCCTGGGTACGATTCTCAAAGCGCTTGCTGCCGCCGGACATTAACTGCAGATAGTCGACGACGAGCAGGTCGAGGCGGCCTTGCGCCTGCTTCAGCCGGCGAGCCTTGGCGCGCATCTCGCTGACGGAGAGCCCGGGCGAATCGTCGATGTAAAGCTGCGCGTGCGCGAGTTCTTCCATCGCCTTGACGACTTTCTGCATGTCGTCGCGCCAGAGCGACCCGGTGCGCATCTTGTGCGCGTCGACGATGGCACGCGAGCAGAGCAAGCGCTGCAG
>DATDDW010000189.1:0-3558 GCA_036523615.1 Sphingomicrobium sp. | reverse complement strand
CTTTGACCGCTCGCTCCAATCGACCGAGACGCATTATTTCCACTGCCCGGCACGCTGCACGCTCGAGGTCGCGCCGGGCGAGACTTCGATCTGGGTCCAGCGCGGCTTCCGCTATCTGCCGTGGCGACGGACCGTGAAGCTCGCGGCGGGCAATAACCCGCCGGTCAAGGTCGCGCTCCAGCCCAACGACCTGCCCGCCTCGTTCGGCAAGTTCGTCAGCGCCGATCTCCACGTCCACATGAATTACGGCGGCCATTATCGCGCGACGCCGGCGACGCTCGCCGCGCAGGCGCGCGCCGAGGACCTCGACGTCGTCTACAATTTGCTGGTCAACAAGGAGGAGCGGGTCCCCGACATCTCCTATCGGGTCGGCCGCGACCCGATCAGCGACAGCCGCGTGCTGATTATCCACTCACAGGAATATCACACGAGCTACTGGGGGCACCTGGGGCTGCTCGGCCTCACCGGCCATTATCTCTCACCCGGCTTTGCCGCTTACCAGAACAGCCCGCTCGCCAGCGCTTACCCGGACAATGGTGCGATCGCCGACCTTGCCCATGCCCAGGGCGCGCTCGTCGGTTACGTCCATCCGTTCGACGACGAGCCGCTGACCGACAAGACGCTGACCAACGAGCTTCCCGCCGACGTCGCTCACGGCAAGGTCGATTATATGGAGATCGTCGGCTTCTCCGACCACAAGTCGACCGCCGCGGTCTGGTACAAATTGCTCAACCTCGGATTCCGCATCCCGACCGGCGCGGGCACCGACGCGATGACCAATTACGCCGACCTGCGCGGGCCCGTCGGGATGAACCGCGTGTTCCTCGACACGCGCGGCCAGAAGAGCTCCGCCGCGGTGCTTGCGGCGCTGAAGGCCGGCCGCACCTTCGCCACCAACGGCCCGCTGCTCGGCCTCGAGCTTGGCGGCCAGCGCCCGGGTGACTCGATCACTCGTGCGGGCACGCTCCGCTACCGCGTCGCGCTGCGCTCACCCGTCGCGGTCGATCATCTGGAGCTGGTGGAGAACGGCAAGGTGATAAAGGCTTTCGCACTGACCGGCGACCGCCGCCATTTCGACGCCGCGGGCGAGCTCAGCATCGACAAGGCCGGCTGGCTGCTCTTGCGCGCGTGGAACGACGGCTCGGACCCGGAAGTGCTCGACATCTACCCCTTTGCGACGACGAGCCCGATCTACCTCGATCTCCCCGGGGGGCTCGCTCGAGACCCGGAGGACGCCGCCTATTTCGTGACGTGGCTCGACCGCACCATCGCCGACGCGTCGGCGCGCGGCGATTATCGCAATGCGCATGAGCGCCAGCTGGTTCTCGATTATCTGCGCAGCGCGCGAGATCGCTTTCAGGCCCTCGCCGCCGGAGCAAAGTGAACTAGTTGGATCCGGGGTAGCTCACCGGATCGTCGTTCAGCGCCTGTCCGAGCGTGATCGGGCCGCGGGCGATTTTCTTCCAATGGTTGAGGTCGCAGACGCCCATCATCCCCGCGCCAATCACGCCGGCCATGAGCCAGAAGGTCAATGCAATGCCGATCGCAGCTTTCATCGGTGCCCTGCCCTGCAGCCAAGAGAATCACGGTTTGCGCCGTAAGTCAAAGCGAGAGCTTCACCTCGCGTGCCCGGCGTCATCGCGGCTCGAAGTTGCGGTTCTGCCGGTACCGCCACCAAATGTAGACGAAGGCGAGCGCGTCGAGCGGCAAGCTTAGCCAGCTCGCTTCGGTGCCGAGGGGCCCGCCCGTCAACCAGGCCGGGCCGTTGAAGCTCGCATCGAGCAGCCGCCCGACGGGCAAATGCCCGCCGTTGGGCGTGCCGATGACGAACAGCTGCATGTAATCGTAGGCGACGTGCAGCCCGACGGCGAACCACAAGGTGCCGGTGCGCAGGACCGAGTAGCAGCAGAGCACGCTGAACGAGACCAGCGCGATCATGTCCCACACGTTCTCGCCGGGCTTCAGCAGATAGTGGATGCCGGCGAAGATCGCCGAGATCACTGCCGTCGCCGGCCAGAAGCCGACCGCCTTCCACAGCGTCTGCAGGAAATAGCCGCGGATCAGCAACTCTTCGCCGAGGCCGATGAGCAGACAGGCGCCGAGCCAGGCTAGCGCGGAGAGGATGATCGCCGGTCCGGACAGGCCGAGGCCATGGATTTGCATCGCGCCGAATGCGAGCATCGCGCCGGCAACCACCAGCGCCTGCACGACTCCGACCGCCACGCCTTCCCAGGTCGGCGAGTCCAGCGCCCGGGCGAGCGGCAGGCCGTAGTCGTCGATGCGGCGGCGCTCGTACCAGGCGAACAGCCCGGTGACGATCAGCGCGACGACCAGGTTGAAGCCTTCGGCCAGCGAAAGATCGCCCGCGTCGAGCGGCAGGGGTCCAGCCGGCGGCGGCCCGAGGATGAGGTCGAGAAGCTTGCCCAGCAGCACGATGGTCAGCACCACCAGGACGACGTAGAGGATCGACCGCAGGATCGGCCTCAGCTTGCGGTCCGAGCCGACGAATACTGCGCCTGCAGAAACCATCGCCTTACTCCCCCAGTAAGTCGGGGCAGCTTCCACATTTATTCGTGGCGCGGCAAGATCAGCGGCAGGACGCGCTTATTTGTCGGCGCCGCCGTCGTTCGCCTTCAGATAATCCGGCGCCATGACCTTCGGAGCTTTTTCCGTCGGCTTCGTCGGCTGCAGCAGTTTCAGGTTGAACTTTTCCTTGAACTGGCAGCCGAATTGCGTGCCCTTCACCCAGCGCACCTCGGCGGCGATCAGCCCGCCGGCGGCAAAGTCGAGCTGGATCTCGGCGCCGACCGGAAGCTCCTCGCGCGATTCGACGAGGGCCCCGCCCGACGAGATGTTGCGCAGGCGCGCGCCCTTCACCTGCCCGTCGTAGTGGAGCAGCGCGGCGCGAATGATGCGGATGCGCGGCTCGCGCGCCGGCAATTGCGCTGGAAGCGCCGCCGACCCTTTGGCTGCGAGCGCCGCAGCTTCCTCGGACGGCATCGGCTTGCCGAAGAGATAGCCCTGGACGAGCGAGCAGCCGAGGCTCCTGACCAGCGCCAGCTCCTCGTGCGTCTCCACGCCTTCGGCGGTGGTCTGCATGTTGAGGTCGGAGGCGAGCCCGACCATCGCGCGGATGAGCGCCGCATTGCGGCTTTCGGGGTCGTGCGCGCCGCTAACGAACGAACGGTCGATCTTGATCTTGTCGAACGGCACGCGCTGCAAATAGCTGAGGCTCGAATAGCCGGTGCCGAAGTCGTCGAGCGCGAGCTTGACGCCGATCGCCTTGAGGCTGGCGATCATGTCATGGACGTGGTCGTCGTTCGACAGAAACACGCCCTCGGTGATCTCCAGCTCCAGGCGCTCAGCCTCGAGGTTGCAGTCGGCCAGCACCATTCGCACCATCGTCGGCAGCGCCGGCGACTTGAACTGGATCGGTGACAGGTTGACCGCGACGGTGATCTGCTCCGGCCATTTCGCCGCCTCGGCGCACGCGGTGCGAAGCACCCACTCGCCGATCTCGTTGATGAGGCCGATCTCCTCGGCGAGCGGAATGAACTC
>DATDDW010000188.1:0-3502 GCA_036523615.1 Sphingomicrobium sp. | reverse complement strand
GCACTCGGCGACCTTGTCGTAGCGCTTGCTCACGGCTTTCAAGGACTGGTGGTCTGGAGCGACGCCGAAGCGGATCAGCCCGTAAGGGACCGGATAGCGGTCGAGGATGTCGACGCGGGCCTTGTCGCCATAGGCCTTTTCGAGCGCCTCGGCGGTGTAGAAGCCCGCCGGGCCCGACCCCACCACGGCGAAATGGCGCATCAGCCGCGGTGGTCCTCGAGCAGCACGCTGCCCTTCTTCTGCAGAGCGCCCTGGATCATGCTCGAGAACATGCCGAGCATCGGCGGCAGCAGGACCTTCAGGTGAACCTTGCTCTCCTCGACGTCGATGGTCGCCTGAACGCTGTCGCCGAGCGCGCGGACCGTGAGGTCGAGCTGGTCGCCGGTCCAGCCGGACTGGACGTTGGCGCCACCGGGAATGTGCTCCTCGAGCTTATGGATATTGTTGGCGATCCGGCGCCGCGCCTCGTCCTTACCGAGGTTGTGCGGCAGATCGACTTCGATGGGTTGAGTCATTCTTGCGATGTCGCGCGGTGTTCAGCGCTTTTCAAGCTGCGCGATGCGAGTATCATCCTCGATGATGCGTAGGCTTTTGACGGCATTGGTATTTCTTGCCGCACCAGCGAGTGCGCAAATGATCGCGCCCACGCCTGCACCCGCGCCGGTAGCGCCCGCAGTCTGGGACCCGGGCGCAGCCTACATCACCGCCGGCCAGGACGAGCCCGGCTATCGCGCCTGGTACCTCGCCGCGCCCGAACGCGCTGTGCAGGTCAAAATGTTCAACGACTATCTAGCGAGCGCGCAAGTCGCCGGCATCGTCCCCACCTGGGAGCTGCTACGCACCGCGACGGCGTGGAAGGACTGCGGCGGCCAGCCGTTCGAAGTGCCCCCGTCGAGCGAATGGCCGAACATGGTCCAGACGCTGCGCTACGTGCGCGATTATGTCATCCCCGCGGTCGGGCCGGTCGAGCCCGTGTCGGTGTACCGCAACGCGTTGCTCAACAAGTGCGTGGGCGGAGCCCCGGAAAGCGCGCACAAAACGGATTCGGCGATCGACCTGGTGCCGCTAAGGCCCATCGATCGAGTGACCTTGATGCGGTCATTGTGCGGAGTCCATTCCGAGCACGGCGCCCCGTACAATGCCGGCCTCGGCTTCTATGCGTACCTCCGCTTCCACGTCGACAGCATGAAGTATCGCCGCTGGAACATGGATCCGGCCGTCGCCGCTGAGTGCCCGCCGCTGATCCATCCGGAGGACATTGCGAGCGTCGGCCAGCCACTGCCGCCGCAGGCGGCGAGCCCAGCGGCAGCTCCGCTCGGTCCGGCAATGACCTCACCGGCCGCCGTTGCCCAGCCGGTCGCTGCCCCCGCACGCACGCCGGAAAGAGGGCAGCAGCACTAACGAAAGGGCTTGTGTTGCCGATGTGCAACACCATATCGGCCCCGTAGAGGGGTAAGACGATATGGATTTCGAAAAGCTCACCGATCGCGCGCGCGGATTCCTTCAGGCCGCGCAGACGATTGCGGTGCGCGAGCATCATCAGCGGATCGCTCCGGCGCATCTCCTGAAGGCGCTGCTCGATGACGAGCAGGGCTTGGCTGCCGGGTTGATCCAGGCTGCCGGTGGCGACGCCAAGATGGCGCAGCGCGAAGCCGACGCGCTGGTCGCCAAGGTCCCGGCGGTGACGGGCAGCGGCGCCAGCCAGGCGCCGGCGCTCGACGGCGACACGATCCGCATCCTCGACCAGGCCGAGCAGGTCGCGCAGAAAGCCGCCGACAGCTACGTTACGGTCGAGCGCATACTGCTGGCGATGGCGCTGGCCAAGAACAACGAGGTCGGAGCCGCGCTGGCCAAGGCCGGCGTTACCCCGCAGAAGCTGAATGCGGCGATCGAGGAGCTGCGCGGCGGCCGCACCGCCGACACGCAGGCGGCCGAGGACCGCTACGACGCGCTGAAGAAATATGCGCGCGACCTCACCGAAGCGGCGCGGGAGGGCAAGCTCGACCCGGTCATCGGCCGCGACGAGGAGATCCGCCGGACCATCCAGGTGCTCGCCCGCCGCACCAAGAACAACCCGGTGCTGATCGGCGAGCCCGGCGTGGGCAAGACAGCGATCGTCGAGGGACTGGCGCTGAGGATCGCCAACGGCGACGTGCCCGACGGGATCAAGGACAAGAAGCTGCTTGCGCTCGATCTCGGCGCGATGATCGCCGGCGCCAAATATCGCGGCGAGTTCGAGGAGCGCTTGAAAGGCGTGCTCGAGGAAGTGCGTCACGCCGAGGGCGAGATCATCCTGTTCATCGACGAGATGCACACGCTGGTCGGCGCCGGCAAAGCCGAAGGCGCTATGGACGCCGGCAATTTGCTGAAGCCCGCGCTGGCCCGCGGCGAGCTGCACTGCATCGGCGCGACGACGCTCGACGAATATCGCAAATATATTGAGAAGGACGCAGCGCTCGAGCGCCGCTTCCAGCCGGTGTTCGTCGGCGAGCCGACCGTGCCCGACACCATCTCGATCCTGCGCGGGCTCAAGGAGAAGTACGAGCTTCACCACGGAGTGCGCATCACCGACGCGGCGATCGTCGCCGCGGCCATGCTGTCGAACCGCTACATCACCGACCGCTTCCTGCCCGACAAGGCGATCGACCTTATGGACGAGGCGGCAAGCCGCATCCGCATGGAGGTGGAGTCCAAGCCCGAGGAGATCGAGAACCTCGACCGGCGCATCATCCAGCTCAAGATCGAGCGCGAGGCGCTGAAGAAAGAACAGGACAAGGCGTCGAAGGACCGGCTCAAGAAGCTCGAGGAGGAACTTGCCAATCTTGAGCAGCAGTCCGCCGAGCTGACCCAGCGCTGGCAGGCGGAAAAGGAAAAGATTTCAAGCGAGGCGAAGCTCAAGGAGCAGCTCGACGCCGCGCGGCTCGAGCTCGAGCAGGCGCAGCGCGCCGGCGACCTCGCCAAGGCCGGCGAGCTCGCCTACGGGCGCATTCCCGAGCTCGAAAAGCAGCTCGCCGACGCGCAGGCCGAGGCCAACGGCGCGATGCTGCGCGAGGAAGTCACCGACCAGGACATCGCCGCGGTGGTCAGCCGCTGGACCGGGATCCCGGTCGAACGAATGATGGAGGGTGAGCGGGAGAAGCTGTTGCAGATGGAGGCGGTGATCGGCGCCCGAGTGATCGGCCAGGAAGATGCGGTCAAAGCCGTGTCGGCGGCGGTTCGCCGCGCGCGCGCCGGCCTGCAGGACCCGAACAGGCCACTGGGCTCATTCCTGTTCCTCGGGCCCACCGGCGTCGGCAAGACCGAGTTGACCAAGGCGCTCGCCGAATTCCTGTTCGACGACGCCTCCGCGATGGTCCGCATCGACATGAGCGAATTCATGGAGAAGCATGCGGTTGCGCGGCTGATCGGCGCTCCGCCGGGCTACGTCGGCTATGAGGAGGGCGGCGTCCTGACGGAAGCGGTGCGGCGCCGGCCCTACCAGGTGGTGCTGTTCGATGAGGTC
>DATDDW010000187.1:0-5843 GCA_036523615.1 Sphingomicrobium sp. | reverse complement strand
GCCTCGAGGTCGAAGAGCTGTCGAACCCGGCCGAAGCGCTCGCGCCGTTCAAGGTGGCCAAGGTGCTCACGGCCGAGAAGCACCCGCAGGCCGACAAGCTCCAGGTGCTCACCGTGGACGCCGGAACCGGGGAGCAGATCCCGGTCGTCTGCGGCGCGCCCAATGCCCGCGCCGGGATGCTCGGTGTGTTTGGCCCGCCCGGCGCGTACATCCCCGGCAGCGACATGACGCTGAAGGTGGCGGCGATCCGCGGCGTCGAATCGCGCGGGATGATGTGCTCGGCGCGCGAGCTCGAGCTCGGCGACGATCACACCGGCATCATCGAGCTTCCCGCCGATGCGCCGGTGGGCACGGCCTATACCGACTATGCCGGGCTCGCCGATCCGGTGTTCGACGTCGCGGTGACGCCCAATCGGCAGGACGCGATGGGCGTCCGCGGGATCGCCCGCGACCTCGCGGCCGCGGGCATGGGGACCCTCAAGCCACTCGCGGTGCCGCAGGTCGAAGGCGCGTTCGCCTGCCCGATCGAGATTCGCAACGACGACCCGGAGGCGTGCCCCGCCTTCTTCGCCCAGGCCATTCGAGGCGTGAAGAACGGCGCCTCGCCCGAGTGGATGCAACGCCGGCTGAAGGCCGCGGGCCAGCGGCCGATCTCGGCGCTGGTCGATATCACCAATTATCTGACGATCGGCTACGGCCGCCCGGCGCACGTCTATGACCTCGCCAAGCTCAGCGGCCACCTCGGTCCTCGTGCCGCGCGCAACGGCGAGAAGGTGCTCGCGCTCAACGAAAAGGAATATGTGCTCGATTCCTCGATGTGCGTGATCGCCGACGCGAACGAAGTCCACGACATCGGCGGAATCATGGGTGGCGAGCATTCGGGCGTAACCGCCGACACGACCGACGTCGTGCTCGAGATTGCCTATTTCGAGCCCGAGCATATCGCCCGCACCGGGCAGAAGCTGGGGCTCACCAGCGATGCGCGCAGCCGGTTCGAGCGCGGCGTCGACCCGGCGTTTCTCGACGAGGGGTTGGCGATCCTCGCCGGGCTGATCATCGACATCTGCGGCGGCGAGGCGTCGGAGGTTGTCCGCGCGGGCGAGCCGCCGCTCGAGCGCCGCACCATCCGTTTCGATTTCGGCCGCACCAAGGCGCTCGGCGGGATCGACGTTCCGGAAAAGGAGCAGAAAGCGATCCTCGAGCGGCTCGGCTTCGAGGTCAGCGGCAACGAGGTCACCGTCCCGACCTGGCGGCGCGACGTCGAAGGCCCCGCCGACCTGGTCGAGGAAGTCGCGCGGATCACCGGTTACGACCAAGTGCCTTCCACGCCGCTCGAGCGCGCTCCCGGCGTGGCCAAGCCGACCGCGACGCGGTCGCAGCTGATCGAGCGCCAGGTCCGCCGCACCGCCGCGGCGCGCGGGCTCGACGAGGCGGTCACCTGGAGCTTCATCTCGGAAAAGGAAGCGCAGGCATTCGGCGGCTCCGAATGGCGCCTGGCGAACCCGATCAGCGAAGAGATGAAGGTGATGCGCCCGTCGCTGCTGCCGGGCCTCATTGCCGCCGCGCGGCGCAACCTCGATCGCGGCGTCTCCCCGGTGCGGTTGTTCGAGATCGGCCGGCGCTATCTCGGCGATGCCGAGCATCCGACGCTGACCTTGGTCCTTGCCGGCGAGAAGCAGCCGCGCGCCTGGCAGAGCGGCAAGGCCCGCCCCTTCGAGGCTTTCGACGCCAAGGCCGAGACGCTGGCGCTGCTTGCCGCCGCCGGAGCGCCGGTCGACAATCTCCAGGTGTTCGCCGATGCCGGCGCCGTCTGGCACCCAGGGCGCTCCGCGACGCTGCGCCTTGGCCCGAAGACGATCCTCGCCAGCTTCGGTGAACTGCACCCGAAGCTGCAGAGCGAGCTCGATTCCCCGCCTGGAGCGGTCGCTGCCGAAATCTATCTCGGTGCGATCCCGGCGGCGCGGTCGGAAGGACATGCCCGGCCGGCTTACGCGCCGCCGGCGTTGCAGCCGGTCAGCCGCGACTTCGCGTTCCTCGTCCCGGCCGAGCTCGCCGCCGGCGACCTGCTGCGCGCGATCCGCGGCGCCGACAAAGCCGCGATCACGCAGGTACGGCTCTTCGACCGCTTCGAGTCCGCGGACGGGCTCAGCCTTGCGTTCGAAGTCACGCTGCAGCCCAGCGACAAGAGCTTCACCGACGAGCAGATCGCCGAGATTTCGAAGCGCGTGATTGCCGCCGCGGAAAAGCTAGGCGCGCGGCTGCGCAGCTAGCTCGAGCGCGTTGATCGCGGCCAAGACCCGGCGCTCGACCTCGTCGCGCTTGAGGCCCGGCGGAATCACCTCACCGACCTTGAAGTTGATCGTGCCGCTCTCCTTGACGAAGCCGCGGCCCCACAAGCGGCCGCTGTCCACCGCCACCGGCACGACCGGCAGCCCGAGCGCGCGATAAAGCGCAGCGAAGCCGGCCCTGAGCTCGCGCTTTTCGCCAACGCGCACACGGGTTCCCTCCGGATAAATGATCACCGGGCGGCCGGTAGCGATCGCCTTCTCGCCTTCAGCGACGAGCGCGCGCAGGGCCTTCGCTCCGGCCGATCGATCGACGACGATCACGCCGTACCGGCGCGTCATGAAGCCGAACAAAGGGATTTGCGCCAGCTCGCGTTTCATCACGATGACGGGTAAGCGGCAAAGACGCACCATCTCGAGCGTCTCGAACATCGATTGATGCTTGACCGCGATAAGCTGCGGACCCGGTGGTATTGTCCCTTCGACGCGCACGTGGATCCGGAGCAGATTTTCGGCCAGCCAGTGGTGGAACTCGACCCAGCTCAGCACCACGGCGAGCGTCGGCTGCCGGCCGAATAGGGTCGCCACCACACCGACGAGCACCCACAGGACCGTCGCCGGATAGAAGAGGATCGCGTAAATCAGCGAGCGCAGCAGCGCCATCAAAGGTCGGCCCACACCGCAATCCGGCGAAGCAGATATTTGTTATATTCGCCGAACAGAGTGACGAAGCTCGGCTGCGTTTGCACCGCGTCGGTCTCGAGCTGGTATTTCGAGCCGAGCACCCGGTTAAACTCGTAGCGAGCGCGGCGCATGTGCCAGTCGCTGGTGATCAGCCGCAGCGAGTGGAATTGCTGCCTCGCCAGCCAGCGCGACGCTT
This sequence comes from Sphingomicrobium sp., assembly GCA_036523615.1. Classification (GTDB taxonomy): domain Bacteria; phylum Pseudomonadota; class Alphaproteobacteria; order Sphingomonadales; family Sphingomonadaceae; genus Sphingomicrobium. The sequence goes on along the minus strand of DATDDW010000187.1, from coordinate 2,678 downwards.
CCTCGGCGTTGGAGCGCGTGTCGACCGATTCGCTGCCAAGATCGACGCAGCATTTGAGCAGCTTCTGGCTGCCGCCGACGCGGCGCGCGATGTCGGCCTTGGTCACCGACGGGTCGGCGCCGGCGACCAGCAGCCGCTTGGCCTTGCCCTCGCGAAGCACCTCCATCGCATGCTCGATGCGCCCGCTGCCGCCGGTCAGCACCACGGCGGCGTCGGTCGGCGCCGCGTCCGCGCGGGCCGGCTTTCCCAGCGTGAAGGCGAAGATGATGAAGGCGAGCGCGTAGAGCAGCACCAGCAACGATGCGATGCGGCTGATCATAGGGTCTCCCGCAAGGCGGCAAGCACCGCGGTGCGGCCGACCCAGGTCGCCAGGATGGTCAGTGCGAAGGGTATCGCGAGCAAAACGAGCAGATCGCCGGCGCCGAGCCTCGCGCCGCCCGTGAGCTCGCCGGCGAAGGTCGCGCCGGTCGTCAGCAGCAACAGCACGAGCGCCGCGCCGGCCGCCCCCGCCAGGCTGCCGACGAACGCGTCGACCGCGATCCGGCGCTGGAACAGGTGCGTGACCTGAAGGTCGGTTGCGCCGACGCCGTGCATGACTTCGATGGTGAAGCGGTGGGTGTCGAGCGCGCCCCGGGCGGCAAGCACGACCGCCGCCGCTGCTGCTCCGCCGAGCATCATGACGAGGCCGAAGGCGAGCCATTGCAGCAAATGCAACGAGTGCAGCAGCGGTGCGACGCTTTCGCGGTGCGCGGAAATCTCCGCCTCGGGAGCGATCGCCTTCACCCGCTTTTGGATGAGCGCGAGATCGGCGCCCGGGCCCGTATCGAAGTTGATTAACGCAGGCACCGGCAGGTCCGCGCTTTGTGCCGCCGGGCCGAGCCACCGAGCCAGCGTCTTGCGCATGTCGTCCTGCGAAACGGCTTCGACCGAAACCACGCCCGGCGAGGCTTTCAACGTGGCGACGAGATCGCCAAGATCCGCGCCCCCGCCCGGCACCTGGAGCGAATAGCGCGCTTCGATCGCGCGCGTGAGCAGGTTCGCCGTGTTGGCGAGCGCCAGCCCGCTCGCGGCGATGATCATGATGGAAAAGGTCATGATCGCGATCACCCATGGCGTGGGCCCGCGCAGCTTGCTGCCGCCGAGCAAACGTCGCTCGGACGCCGAGGGGAACAGCCACTCGAAAGTCATCCGCGCCATTGGTCCTCCGGCGGATTCTTGAGCACTCCGGTGGGGTCGACGAGCGAGCCGTTCTCGAGGCGGATGAGCTGCGCGCCGGGCGTGGCGCTGATCAGGCCGACGTCGTGCGTCGCGACGATCACCGTCGTTCCTAGCCGGTTGAGCGCGCTGAATAGGTGGAGCAGCCGCTTGGCCATTTCGGCATCCACGTTGCCGGTCGGCTCGTCGGCGACGAGCAGCTCGGGCCGGTTGATCACCGCCCGGGCGATCGCCACGCGCTGCTGCTCGCCGCCCGACAGCGTCGGCGGGCGAGCGCTCGCCCGGTCGGCAAGCCCGACCCAGGCGAGCATTTCGCGCACTGGCCCTTCGACCTCCTGCTCGCGGGCCCCGGCGACGCGCAACGGCAGCGCGACATTGTCGAACGCCGATAGGTGCCGGATCAGGCGGAAATCCTGGAAGACGACGCCGATTCGGCGGCGGAAGGGCGGCAGCGCCTCGCGCGGCGATTCGGTGAGCTCCTCGCCGAACAGCCGCACTCGTCCGCGGGTCGGCCGCTGCGCGAGGTAGAGCAGCTTCAGAAGCGAGGTCTTGCCCGCACCCGAGGGACCGGTGAGGAAGTAAAAAGCGCCAGCGCCGAGCCGGAAATCGAGATCGCGCAGGACCTCCGCGCCGGTGCCGTAGCGCAATCCCACGCTGTCGAATTCAGCGACCGCCGCCAGTTTGCCTCGCCTCCCGCCTCGCGCCCTCTGCGGCAGGGCGCCCTGTGCGCCTTGCCAAGCCTCATCCATTCCTGTTTACCGTGCAGCCACCGTCCCGGAAGAGGGCTTTTGATTTAATGATCCTCACCTGCCCCAGTTGCGGAACGCAATATGTGGTGAAGGACGGCGCAATTCCTCCCGAAGGCAGGCAGGTGCGCTGTGCCGCTTGCAAGCACAGCTGGCACCAGGGACCTGGGGAGTCCGAGGGCGCCGCGCCGCCCGCCTTTGAGCCGATCGAAGAGGCCGCGGCAGAACCTCAGGCAGAAGCAGCTCCGCCCGAGGATGAAAGCATCACCGAAGCGACGCTGATCGAGCCGCGCAGCGGCCCCGAAGCCGAAGAGCGGGCCTATGAAGAGGCGGCGCTCGAAGCCGAGCCCGAGGCTGAGGTCGCGGCACCGCCCGCTCAAGTGCCCTCGCAAACCTACGCCGGCGCGCAGTTCGACATCAGCAAGCCCGAACCTGCCGCCGCCGCCGAACCGGCAGCCGACTGGAACGAGCCGCCGCTCGCCGAACCCGAGACCGACGAATTCAGCCCGTTCGCTGCACCCGACGAGATCGAGCCGCGGGGCCGCAGCCCCGTCCTCAGGATCCTGATCATCGCGATCGTGATCATCGCGCTTGCCGCCGCCTTCTGGTTCTTCGCTCCGCCCGAGTGGAAGGCGCGTCTGGGGCTTGCGGCGATCGGCTCGAGCCCGCTCGCGCTCGTCACCACCCACATGGACCGGCAGCGGCTCGAGAGCGGCA
>DATDDW010000186.1:0-2167 GCA_036523615.1 Sphingomicrobium sp. | reverse complement strand
ATGAAGGCCGCGCAGCATGCCCGCGCCGATCACCTGAGCGCCGTCGACGAGCTGGAACGCGGCAGCCACCCGGAGGAAGCTGACCGCAAGGCCGATGACGAACGCGTTGGCGGGCACGTCCTTGAGGAACAAGGTCACGAGCTCGCGCGGAATGCTCCACATCACGAGTGCCATCGCGCCCATGAAGCCGACGCCGAGGATCCAAGACGTCCATCCCGCCCGGGCAATGGCTGCCTCATCCCGCCGTCCGAGGGCCAGGCCGACACGCACGGTGGCTGCCTGGCCGAGGCCGAGAGGAACCATGAAGGTCAGCGCCGCAATCTGCAGCGCGACGGCATGTGCCGCAACGGCGGGCGCGCCGATCCAGCCCATGAAATACGCCGCAAGCGCGAATACTCCCATCTCCAGCGCCATGGTCAGGCCGATCGGCCAGCCAAGCCGGACCATCGCCAGCGGGCGCTGCCGGTCGAAGCGCCACCAATGTCCGAATAGATGAAAGCGGCGAAACCGGCCATCAGCGAGAACCACTCCAACGAGCGCTCCGCACATGATCAGCCAGGTCAACGTGCTGCCCAGCCCGCCGCCCATCAGGCCGAGCGCGGGAAGTCCCATTTTGCCGAAGATCAGCGACCAGCTGAGAAGCGCGTTGAGCCCGATCCCACCGAGGCTAAGCCACAGGACGATCCGCGGCCGCTCGAGCGCGGACACAAAGTTGCGCAACAGCTGGAACAACAGCCAAGGCGCGGTGCACCACATGTAGGCGCGGAGGAGGGTTTGGCCCTGGCGCGCGAGCTCCTCCGATTCGCCGAAGGCCCGCATGACGTTGCCCACGTGCCACAACAGCAGCCAATAGGGCGGAAGCGTGATGGCGATGAGCCACAGCCCGGCACGGAAGGTCCGGCGCACGTCCCGAACGGCGTTGAACCGCTGCCCGAGCGCCGTCGCCATCATCGGCGAGGCGGCGATGACGAGGCCGAGCATCAGCAGGTTGATGGTGAAGGTGAGGTTGAGCGCGAGCGTAGCCGCGGCGAGCTGAGTGGCGCCGAGGCGCCCCATCAGCAGCACATCGGTCGCCTGGATCACCTGCTGCGTCAGGTTGGCGAGAATCAGCGGCCAGGCGAGCGCCAGCGTCGCGCGCAGCTCGTCCCGCCACGCCGACTTGGATTCAACGGTCGCTGCCCCTGCATCCATGCCCCCGTCATTGCGGGCAGCGCAGCGACGAAGCAATCCGCCCGCTGGCAGAACGGGAATTGCGTCTCGCTGCTCGCAATGATGTTCGCTTTGGGCTAGCTGACCCGCGACTAACTAGAAGGCCCTGCAATGAAATTCGTCCGCGCAATCTGGAAACTGCTCGTCGGCATCAAGGACGCCTTGGTGCTGATTGTCATGCTGCTGTTCTTCGGCATGCTTTACGCGGGCCTGTCGGCACGGCCGGCGCCGGTGCGCGAGGGCGTGCTCGACCTCGACCTCAACGGCAGCCTCGTCGAGCAGCCCAAGCGGCTCGAATGGGCCGACGTCGCCGGCGGTTCGAGCAGCCGGCAATACCGGCTGCGCGACCTCGTGCAGGCGCTGGCCAAGGCGCGCGACGACAGCCGGGTCAAAGCCGTCGCGCTCGACCTCGACGGCTTCAGCGGCGGTGGGCAGACGGCAATCGGCGACCTCGCCGATGCGGTCCGGCAGGTGCGCGCCGCGGGCAAGCCGGTGATCGCTTATGGCGTCGGCTATACGGATTCGAGCTACCAGCTCGCCTCGGCCGCCTCCGAAATCTGGCTCAACCCGCTCGGCGGCGTGCTGATCGCCGGGCCGGGTGGATCGAACCTCTACTTCAAAGGGCTGCTCGACAAGCTCGGCGTGACCGCGAATGTCTATCGCGTCGGCACCTACAAGTCCGCTGTCGAGCCGTTCATCCGCAACGACATGTCGCCCGAGGCGAAGCAGAATTACACCGCGCTCGACCAGGCCGAGCTCGAAAGCTGGCGCCAGGGGGTCAAGCAGGCGCGGCCCAAGGCCAACGTCGATCTGTTCTTGCAGAACATGAACGGCGCTGTCGCCGCGGCCGGCGGCGACATGGCGAAAGCAGCGCTGGCTAACGGCCTCGTCGACCACATCGGGGACCGCACCGCCTTCGAACAGCGCCTGGCGCAGCTCGGCGGGAAGAAAGGCGACG
>DATDDW010000185.1:0-2593 GCA_036523615.1 Sphingomicrobium sp. | reverse complement strand
CGACGGCATAGCTCCGGCCGTCCGGCCCCGTGAGGATGCCGATGTCATTGTAGCCGGCCTGAACCCCGTCGAGCTCCTGGCCGGTGCCAGTCTTGTGGCTGAGCGACCAGCCCGGCTGCAGCCCGCCCTTGAGCCGGTTGGGACCGGTGTGCGTCTGGCTCATGATCGTCAGCAGGCGGCTGGTCGAAGCGGGCGACAGCAGCTCGCCGCGCTTGAGCTTGGCCAGGGCATTCACGATCGCGCCGGGCGCGGCGCCGTCATAGGGATCAAGGATATAGCGGTTGAACGCCGCTTCGCGCGCGGCTTTCGGTAGCGCCTGGCGGGCGAGCGAGAAGGCGTTGCCGATCGAGTAAGCCGGGCTCCACATCAGCCCGGCGATGCGACTCTGCAGCGCACGCTCGCCGTTGTAGAAGCGGATCGCGCCGAGATGCTTGCGCGCGATCATTGCGCGCACCGCGGCTGGGCCGCCGGCGACGCGCATCAGCTTGTCGTTGGCGGTATTGTCGCTGGTGGTGATCGCCCGAAGCATCAGGTCGCCGACCGTCGTCGTGTAGCTCCCCGACAGGATGTTCTCGGCGATCGGCTGGTGGAACAGCGTCAAATCGTCCTTGGTCAGCGTAACCTTGTCGTCGAGCGAGATCTTGCCGCGGTCGACCGCGTCGAGCGCCGTGATCGATACCCATAACTTGCTGACGCTCTGCTGCGGGTAGAGGTCGCCGTCCTTCCACCCCGCCTCCCAGCCGTCGTCGATCGAACGGACCGCGATCCCGACCAGCCCGTCGAAGCCCTGGCCGAGCTGAGTGACCTGGTCGCGGATATATTGCGGCGCGGGCGGCGCACGCTTCACCGGAGGCGGTGGCGCCGGACGGCGGACCGGCTGCGCTGGTCCGGTCTGGGTCGTGCCGGACGCGCTGACCTGCGCCATGGCGAGGATCACCAGCCCCAGTCCCAGGCGCCTCCAGCTTGACGTCATGGCTTCAACTCTCCCGCGCATTTTCCGCTTCTCGGCAAGGGCTTGGCGCAACCAGGCTGAACCGCCGCTGTGCCGCGCGGGTCAATGCGCCGGCACGGGGCCGGTGAGCAGCGCCGCCGACTCGATCTCGTCGAGCGCGCGGTGAACCGCGATGTAGCGGCGCGCCTTGTCGGTCCAGTCGTTCGCCCGCGCCGCGCCGGGCAGGCGCATCGTTTCCGCCAGCGCCTGGTCGACGTCGCCCGACGACAGGCGCTGCGCTGCGCGGTTGTAGCGCGCCTCGGGATTGATCGCCGGCCGGTCGGCGCGATGCACTTCGACCAATGAGCCGAGCTCGCGCTTGAAATCGGTCCACCAGCTGTCCTGCGGCCCCCCGCGGCGAAGGTCGGGACCGATCGCGTCATATTCGGCGATGAGGTCGTTCAATCGCACCGGCTGACGCGATCCGGTGATGATCGTCGCCACCGCCGCCTGGTGCTGCGCCCCGAAGCGGTCGACGAGCAGGTTCTCGAGATAGCCGAGAGCGACTCCGCGATCGATCGCGCGGCGCGCGGCGAACGCGATCACCAAGGCGTCGGCGCGTCCGGCGGACCCTTCGGCGCGCTGCGTCGCATTCTCCACGCGGGCCAGCCGCCCTTCGAGGCCAGCGATGCGCTGGTCGACAGCCGGAGATCCCGCCTGCGGCTGCGACGCCGCCTGCGGGTTCATCACCACCGGCTTGGGGGTGAGTATCACCGGCTGCGATGCGGGCACGACGCCGAGGAAGCGCGCTGCCGGTTGGTAGTGGGCGAGGCCCCATACCGCAGCGCCGGCCCCGGCGATGATCAGCACTAGGGCGACCATCAGCCGCGCTCCCCAGCCCATCCCGGTGCGAGTGCCGTTCATTGCGGGGCTGGTATGTTGCACAGGCGCGCGGCGAGGGCCAGCAGCGCCTCGTCAGTCGGATTGTCGGCGGCTTCGACCCGTTCCCATCCGTCCCCGGCCGCATCGGCTGCGGCCTGGCTGATCGCCGCAATGGCGATCGAGCTTCGGTTGCCGACCAGCTCGGCGAAGCGGCGGCCCGCACGCGGCGAATGGATGAGCGCGACCGCTCCTGCCGCGCGGCTCAAGTCTGCATCGGCCGGCACCGCGCGGTAGACGGGGAGTGCCGTGATCCGCTGCCGCGCATCGGGCGCCTCGGCCCGCTCCTCGCCGCACAGGTGCAGCAGCCTCAAGTCCGGCTCGATCGAGCCGAGCAGGCGCGCGACGCTCGCTTCGCCGGTGCTCGCAATGTCGAGCCCGGCTTCACGCGCTGCCGCAGCGGTCGCCTCGCCGACGGCATAAGCCTTTAGCCCGCGCAACGACTGCAGGCCCTCGCCCGCGCAGCGCACCCCATTAGCGCTGGTCAGCAGCAAGCCGTCGAACCCGCCCGGCTCGGGTACCTGCCATTCCACCGGCTCGATGTGGAACAGCGGGATTGCCACCGTGTCGAGGCCGAGCTGGCGCCCCCGCTGCAACGTCTCGCTCGCGCCGGGCTCGGGGCGCAGCACCAGCACGCGCCGGCTCAAGCGGCGAACAGGCTCCGGATGCTCTCGGGCGCGCGGGCGAGCATCTCCTTGGCGAGTCTGGCCGGCGTCTCGGTGT
>DATDDW010000184.1:0-2251 GCA_036523615.1 Sphingomicrobium sp. | reverse complement strand
CCTCGTCGGGTGGCTCGCGTACGGCGAGACGTTGAAGCCGCTCGACTGGGTCGGCGCCGCGGCGATCGCCGCCGCGCTGGTGCTCGTGCGCCTGCCCGAGCGGGGGTTGCGCGCCCGCGCCGAGCAGCCCACTTGAGCCGGCATGGAGACGGCGCCCAGTCCGCTCGAACGCTTGCGCCGCGAGCTCGCGCTCGCCGTCGGCGAGAACGCCGTCTTTGACGGCTGGAGCAAGGCGGCCGTCGACTCCGCCGCGCAGCAGCTCGGCATCGATCGGGTCCAGGCGCGGCTCGCGATGCCCAAGACCCAGGCGGGGATGATCGACGTCTACATCCAGGAGGTCGACCGCGCGCTCGAAGCCTATTTCACGCCCAAACGGCTGGCGCCGATGAAGATCCGCGAGAAGATCCGCGCTTTGGTCTGGCGCCGGCTCGAGGTGATGGGCCCCGCGCGGGAAGCTGTCCGCCGCGCGCTCGCCATTCTCGCCATGCCGCAGAACCTGCCGTTGGCGCTGCGCATCTCCTGGCGCTCCGCGGACGTCATGTGGCGGATCGCGGGGGATACCTCCACCGACTACAACTACTACACCAAGCGGATGACGCTGGGCGCGGTCTATGCCTCGACCCTGCTCGTCTGGCTCGACGACCAGAGCGAAGGCTGGAGCGAGACCGCCGCCTTCCTCGACCGCCGCATCGACGACGTGATGCAGATCGAGAAATTGAAGGCGCAGTGGCGCGGCTCGTCCGACAATCGCCTGAGCCTTTCGCGCTTCCTCGGGCGGCTGCGCTACCCGCCTAGGTAATCACCCGTATCGCGGAGCCGAGGCGCAACGGCTATTTTCAACTGGTCTTTCCCGCCAGTTAATGATAATCAGTCGCAAGAATGAACGCGCACTTCCAGCCCGACGGCATCGGCCTCGACCTGCTTGAGGTCGGCAGCAAGGCCCGCGTGCAGTCGATCGACTGGGCTGCGCTGGGCGATGCCGAGGCCTGCCGGCTGCAGCATTTCGGGTTTGACGAAGGCGTGACGGTCGAGCCGCTCCACGTCGGCCCGATCGGCCGCGACCCGATCGCGATCCGCGTCGGCCGAATGACCGTCGCGATCCGGCGCCGCCACGCCGGCGCGGTGCGCGTCCTTCCGCTCGTCGGGTGAACCCGCTTCCGCTTGTTGCCGTCGCCGGCAGCCCCAATGCCGGCAAGAGCGCGCTGTTCAATGCGCTCACCGGCGCTCGGCAGAAGGTCGGCAACTATCCCGGCGTCACCGTCGAGCGCCACTCCGGCCGAGTGACGCTCGCCGACGGCCGTCCGGTCGAGCTGGTCGACCTCCCCGGCGCCTACAGCCTCGATCCGGCAAGCCCGGACGAAGCGGTCACCCGCGACGTCCTGCTCGGCCGCCAGAAGGGCGAGCGCGAGCCCGACGCGCTGATCATCGTCGTCGACGCGTCGAACCTCGACAACCATTTGCGCTTCGCGCTGCAGCTGATCGAGCTCGGCCACCCGACCATCATCGCGCTGAACATGATCGACCTCGCCAAGCGCGACGGCCTCGACCTCGATCCGTCAGCGCTAGAGCGCGAGCTCGGCGTTCCGGTAGTCGAGACCGTCGCCGTCCGCCGCCGCGGCATCACCGAGCTTCACGCCGCGCTCGATGACATGCTCTCGTCGCCGCGCTGCGGGGTCCACAAGCATGTAAGGAGCGACCTCATCCACCTGCAGCGACGCGCGCGCGAGATCGCGACCGCGGCCGTGGTCAGCGAAACTCCCGTGCGGCGCTGGACTCACCGGCTCGACGCCGTGCTGCTCCATCCGGTCGCCGGCCCGATCATCCTCGCGGTGATCATGTTCGTGATGTTCCAGGCGGTCTTCGCCTGGAGCGAGACGCCCAAGGCGTGGATCGAAGCGGCCGTCGCATGGCTCTCGAACATCGTCAGCAGCGCGCTCGCCCCGGGGCTGCTCCGCTCGATGATCGTCGACGGCGCGATTGCCGGCGTCGGCGCGGTCATCACCTTCCTGCCGCAGATCCTCATTCTCTTCCTCTTCATCCTGCTGCTCGAAGGCACGGGCTACATGGTCCGCGCGGCTTTCCTGATGGACAAACTGATGCACGGCGCCGGCCTCTCCGGCCGCGCCTTCATCCCCTTGCTGTCGAGCTTCGCCTGCGCCGTCCCCGGCATCATGGCCACGCGGACGATCGACGATCCCAAGGACCGGCTGACGACGATCCTCGTCGCGCCGCTGATGACCTGCTCGGCGCG
>DATDDW010000183.1:0-5585 GCA_036523615.1 Sphingomicrobium sp. | reverse complement strand
CTGAACGGCGAGCTGGTGCGCCTCGCCGAGCGGCTCGGCACCGACGCGCCCGTAAACCGCGCGATCGTCGAGCTCGTGCACAAGGCCGAGGCCGATTTCACGCCGTGGGCCCCGGCCGCGCTCAAGCGCGAAGTGCTCGGCCGCTAGCGGAAGCTCGCCTCCGGCGCGACGGCGTCGTCACCGGGTACTGCCGGCACTGCAGCCTGCCCTTTGGTCCAGGCATAAAGGCCGAGGACAGCGACGGCGAAGAGGACGACGCTGACCGCGCTCACCCATGGATATTGAGCGACGACGGCGAGGGGCGTGTCCTTATTGGTCGCGGCGACGATTCCGGCGAACACGACGCCGAACAGACTTTCGCCGACGATCAGCCCGGTCGCGAGAAGCACGCCCATCCGTTGCGCGAACTCCGGGTTGCGGCTGCGCGCGGCCCACTTCTCGTAGAGATAGCCGAGCACGGAGCCGATCGGGATGAGCAGGGTCAAGGCCATGGGGAGATAGATGCCCATGCCGACGGCGAGCGGGGGAAGCGCGCCGCGCTTCGCGTAGCGTAGTGCCTCGTCGATGGCGACGACGACCACTCCGATGCCCGCGCCGTAGCCGATAAGCTTCCAGTCGAGGTTGCCGCCAAGCACGCCCTGGGCGATCGCCGAGATGAGCTGTGCCTGCGGCGCCGCCAGAGCGGTGACCTTGGCTCCCGGCGCGCCCTGAAAGCCGAACGCCTGGTTGAGCACGTCGAGGATCGGCGGGATCACGACCGAGCCAAAGATTACGCCGAGCACCAGCGCGACCTGCTGGCGCCACGGGGTGGCTTCCACGAGCTGCCCGGTCTTCAAATCCTGCAAATTGTTGTTCGAGATGGTCGCGACGCCGAAGACGATCGCGGTGACGAACAAGGCGAAGGCGACGAGCGATTTGGACGCGTCGCCGGTGACCCCGGGGAAGAGCAAGGCGAGAATCAGCGAAATCCCCACGACGGAAAGGATCCCGACGCCCGAGATCGGGCTGTTCGAAGCGCCGATCAGGCCGGCCATGTAGCCGCACACCGCCGCGATCACGACGCCGGCGATGAGGATGTAGATGATGCTCAGCGCCAAGGTCGCGCCGGGGTTGGCGGCAATCGGGTTGGTGCTGGCGAAGGCGTAGAGAAGAAGACCGATCGGAACCATCGAGACGAGGATCGTCCCGGCGACGATGCCGATCGGCAGGTCGCGCTCGGTGATCGGCAAATTCTCACCGCGCCCTGCCTTGCGTTCGCGGTTCGCCGCCAGCGCCCCGCGGACGCCGGCAATGATTGGTCCGATGATCCGCAGCAGCGTCCAGATCGCGGCGACGCCGATCGTGCCCGCGCCGATGAAGCGCACCTTGTGAACGAAGATGTCGCCGATGAAATCGTCGAGGCTGGTGCCGGCGGGGATCGCCGCAAGCGAGGTGTAGTGGGGGACGAGGAAAGCCCAGCTGATCAGCAAGCCAACAAACATCGCAACGCCCACGGCGAGGCCGACGAGGTGGCCGACGCCGATCAGCGCCAACGAAAAGCTGGTCGAGACCTGGGTTGCGCCGGAACCGACACGGAAGGACTTGGCTGCGGCGCCGGCGACCAGCTGCATCGCGGCGAGCAGCGCGTAGCCGGCCGAGACGACCGAGCTCCAGATGATCATCACCAGGCCGCGGCGGTTCTCCTCGGCGCCGCCCACGCCCGCGCCGACCTTGAGCACCTCGGCTGCAGCAACGCCTTCGGGGTAGGGGAGCGGTGCGCCGGTGACCAGCGCGCGCCGCAGCGGCACCGAATACATGACGCCCAAGATGCCGCCGATGCCGATGACCGCGACCGACAGCCAGTAGGGAAAGCCGGTCCACCAGCCGACCATGATCAGGCCGGGAAGAACGAAAATGATCGCCGACAGGGTGCCCGCCGCCGAGGCGATCGTCTGGACGATATTGTTCTCCTGGATGGTCGAATCGCGGAAGAATTTGAGCACCGCCATCGAAATCACGGCGGCCGGGATCGAGGTCGCGAACGTCAGCCCGATCTTGAGGCCCAAATAGACGTTGGCGGCGGTGAACACGACGGTGATCAGCGCCCCGAGAATGATCCCGCGGAGCGTCAGCTCCTTGATGTCTTCGCTGGCGCGAAGGGCGTGGTCTCGCGGCATGCTATTCCCCTTGAAGGTTGGTGCACTCGCCGGCCGGCGCCGGCGTGGAATGGCGGCGGATCGCGCGCCAGTTCCCCTTGTCCTTGACCCACACGTCGGTGAGCAAAACGCAATCCTCGATCGTGCGGCCGAGATATTTCAAGCGCCAGCGCGCGTGGACGGTGCCGATCATCACGTCGTCGAGAACAGTGGCATCGCGCACGTCGAGCTCGATCTCGTCGACGTCGCGGCGCTGAATCGCATCGAGCCACTCGTCGCGCTCCATCTTGAACGGCCCGCTCGAACGCGTTCCGATGAGCACGAATTCGGGGTGAACCAGCGCCCGCAGGCGATCCATGTCCTTGCGGCACAAGGCGTCGCGCCAGTCGCGCTCCAGCCCCTCGATCACCGCACAATTATTCTCGGCCAAGCTTCGTTCTCTCCCGCGCCCTCTTTAGGGCCGAACACGCACAAAGCGAATCTCGGCGTCATAGCGCTCCATGAGGAGAGTCGATCCGTTGATCTTGAGCGGTTCGCCGTCGAATGCGGGGCGGCCCAGATCGTTCGGCTCGAACCGCAGCGACAGGCTGTGGCCGCTCGCGGGCGAGAGCTTAATCGGCTCGCCGGGCACATGGTACATCGGCACCAGCGGCATGATCATGGTGACAGCGCAATCCTCGGGATGGAGGTCGCCGTTCTCGTCCGCCTCGAGCAGATGCAGCTCCTTCGGATCGCGCTCGTAAGTGACCAGTGCGTCGGGCGGCGACGACCAGTCGAGCTTGCTCCAGTCGACCGACAGCTTCAGCGTGCACTTGGGCGCGGCCTGGTCGCTGACCACATCGAAAGTGGGCGGCTTGGGCATCGGGCTGCTGGTGAGAAGGACATTGCCGTCCTTCACCGTCCAACTGCCCTCGGCGGCTTCGTCGAGGGCACCATATTCGAGCTCATAACGGAAGTGGCCGTCCTTCCTGAGCTCGAGGCCGCCGCCGACTTCCATCGTCCGGATCTGGTAGAAACCGGCCATCGACGCCGGGTGCGGCTGCGCCGCGGCCGCGGGCGCGACAAGCGCCGCGATCAACATCGGCAAGGTCATGTCCCCCTCCTCGACGAGTGAGCGAGGACCCTAGCCGCAGCTATGGGCAATGGCGAGCGGCCTCACTTGCCGGTGATGTCGATCCCGACGAAGGCCTCGGGCGCGGTGCCGCGCTTGACCAGCAGCAGGACGCTGGTGCGGCCGGCGCGGCGTGCCGCATCGACCGCCGCGACGATCTGCGCGGGGCTGGTCACGGGCTGGTTGTTGACCGACATGACGAGGTCGCCGCGCTGCAGGCCTTGCTCCGCCGCATTGGCGTTGGGGTCGACGGCGGTGATGATCACGCCGCGCGCCGTCGGCGGAAGGTTGGCGGCGCGGGCGAGCTCGGGCGTCAGCGGCGCAAGGCTGAGGCCCAGCGCCTTCTGCGCCGCGACGGCGGGAGCATTGGCGCCGCCCTGAGTGCCGCTATCGCCGCCGCTGAGCTTGGCCAGCGCCTCCTCGGTCGGGCGCTCGGCGACGGTCACGTACACCGTCGCATGCTTGCCGTTGCGTACGATCTCGAGCGGGATGCGCGAGCCGACGGAGGTGTTGGCGACGAGGTACGAGACGGTCTGGTCGGGCGTGACCTGCTGGCCGTTGACCTTCACGATCACGTCGCCCTGGACGAGGCCGCCCTGCGCCGCCGGACCGCCGGGTACGATCGAGCGCACGATCTCACCACTGTCCTTGGGCAGGCCGAGCGAGGGCGCGATATCCTCGTCGAGCGGCTGGAGGCCGACGCCGAGATAGCCGCGAGACGGCCGCTGGCCGCGCATCAGGGCGTCGATCACCGGCTTCGCCGCCTCGGCCGGAATGGCGAGGCCAATGCCGACCGACGCGCCATTGGGCGAGATCAGCGCCGAGTTGATGCCGATGACGTTGCCGTTCAAATCGAACATCGGGCCGCCGCTGTTGCCCATGTTGATCGCGGCGTCGGTCTGGATGTAGCGGTCGTAGGCGCCCACGCCGGTGATCCCGCGGTGAAGCGCCGAGATGATGCCCGCGGTCACCGAGCCGCCGAGGCCGTACGGGTTGCCGATCGCCAGCACCCAGTCGCCGACGCGGGCCTTGGTACTGTCGCCCCATTGCACAAACGGCAGGTTGCGGCCGTCGATCTTCAAGAGCGCGAGGTCCGAGGTCTCGTCGCGGCCGATAATCCGCGCGGTATATTCGCGGCGGTCGGTGGTGATGACGGTGACGCTGTCGACCACGCCGGTGCCGTTCAGGCCCTGGATCAAATGGTTGTTGGTGACGACATAGCCGTCGGGCGAAATGACGAAGCCCGAGCCGAGCGAGCCGGCCTCGCGGGTGCGCGGCTGGGCGCCGCCGCCGCTGCTGCCGCCACCGCTGCCGCCGCCCTGTGACTGCCCATTGGGATCGAAGCGGCGGAAGAATTCCTCGAACGGGTCGCTCTGCGTTTTGACGGGCACGCGCTGCTTGGTTGAAATGTTCACGACCGCCGGGCTGAGCTTGGCGACCAGGTCGGCGAAGGACATCGGCGCGCCGCGCGGCGCCATCGCCGAGGTGCCGGGCGCGTTCTGCGGAACCTGAGCGCCGGCCTGCCCCGTGGCGAGCGAGAATGCCGTTCCCCCGAGAAGCAGGGCCATGGTGACCCCATAGGCGTAGCGCACTTTTCCGGACTCCTTCGAGCTCATCGATACTCCATCAATTGGCTTGGGACGCAAGGGCGCTAATGTCGGCGCCGGCTTAATGACATTTGAACGCCGTTAGCCTCACTTCGGGCGTCCAGTAAATTCCTTCAGATAATCGTTCTGCGGCGACAGAATGATGTTGGTCGGCGCCGGCGGGTTCCTCGGATCGCCCACGAACGTTGTGCGATAGCTCAGCATCGCCCGATAGAAATCGTAGAACTGCGGGTCCTTGCCGAACGCGGCAGCGTAGGTCTTCGCCGCCTCGGCGTCGGCCTCGGCCTGGATAATTTGCGCCTGCTTGGTGCCCTGCGCGCGGATCGAACGCGCTTCCTGAAGTCGCGCGGTACGCATGCTCTCGAACGCCGACTGCAACGGCGCACCGTCAGGCAGGTCGGTCTTCTTGATGCGCACGTCGACGATCTGCACGCCGAACTTGGCCGCCTGGACGTTCAGGGACTTGCGCACGTCGTCCATCACCCCCTGCCGCTCGGGCGAGAGGAGCGCCGCGAAGGGCTGTTTCGCGAGCTCGTTGCGCACCTCGGAGCGAAGGATGGTCTGGAGCTGGCCCTTGAGATTCTCCTCGCTGGTCGAGCGAATGTACATCAGCAGCGGATCGGTGATGCGGTAGCGGGCGAAGGCGTCGACCATCAGCCGCCGCTGGACGGTCGAGAGCACCGGCTGCGACTCCATGTCGACGGCGAGCACGCGCTTGTCGATCCACACGAT
>DATDDW010000182.1:0-3485 GCA_036523615.1 Sphingomicrobium sp. | reverse complement strand
GAACCCGTAATGCTTGAGCCAGCGGATATCGCCGTCGAAGAAGGCACGCAGGTCGTCCATGCCGTATTTGAGCATCGCGAGCCGGTCGATGCCGCAGCCGAAGGCGAAGCCCTGCCATTCATCGGGGTCGAGGCCGATATTGGCGATCACCCGCGGGTGGACCATGCCGCTGCCGAGCACCTCCATCCAGCCTTCGCGGCCGCCGACGACGCGGCGGCCCTTCTCCATCGACCAGCCGACGTCGACCTCGGCCGACGGCTCGGTGAACGGGAAGTATGACGGGCGCATGCGCAGGACGACGTCGTCGCGCTCGAAGAAGGCCTTGAGGAAGGTCTCGAGGGTCCATTTGAGGTGGCCAAGGGTGATCCCCTTGTCGATCACGAACCCTTCGACCTGGTGGAACATCGGCGTGTGGGTGGCATCGCTGTCGGAGCGGTAAACCCGCCCCGGCGCGATCACGTAGATCGGTGCGCCCTGCGCCTCGCCCGCCCGGATCTGCACCGGCGAGGTGTGGGTGCGCAGCACCCGCGGCTCCTCGTCCGGCGTGCGCGGCTCCAAATAGAAGGTATCCATCATCGCCCGCGCGGGATGGGTCTCGCCCATGTTGAGCGCGGTGAAATTGTACCATTGGGTCTCGATCTCCGGCCCTTCGGCGACGGAGAAGCCGAGGTCGGCGAAAATCTCAGCGAGCTCGTCCATCACCTGGCTGACCGGGTGGACCGTGCCGCTGATGCTGTCGGGTGCGGGCAGCGACAGGTCGAGCTTTTCAGTGGCGAGCTTGCGCTCAAGCTCGACCGCCTCGAGTGCTGCCTTCTTCTCGGCGATCGCCGCCGTGACGCGCTCGCGCAGCGCGTGGGTCTTCGGTGCTTCGGCGGCGCGCGTTTCGGCGTCCATCGAGCCGAGCGACTTCAGCTTGGCGGTGATCTGGCCCGACTTGCCGAGCAGCGCCACCCGCACGGATTCGAGCTCCTGCAGGTCCTTCGCTGCGGCGATGCGGTCGAGCAGGGCGTCGGACATGGCCGGCAGGCTCTAGCCGCGCTGCAGCGCAAAATGCAAAACCCTGTGCTAATTGGGACTGCTATGAGTGATTGGCCCACCCTCAGCGTCGAACGCGACCACGAAACCCTCGCGCTGCTCCACCTCGCCGCGCAGATGATCGGCAAGATCCGCGTCGCCCATTCGCCGTGGATCAACCACGGCTGGAACGTCGCGCTGCAGCCCAATGCACGCGGCCTCGGGATCATGCCGACCGCGGCAAGTGGCGAGCGCACCTTCACGCTGACGCTCGACCTCTGCCGCCATGCGATCGTGCTGTGGATCAGCGACGGCGGGCGAGAGGAGCTGCCGCTCAACGCGGGCAGCGTCGCCGCGCTTCATAAGCGGCTGGTGGCAATGCTTGAACGGCATGACCTCCCGTCGACCTTCAATGGCCGGCCGAGCGAGGTCCCCGATGCAGTCCCGTTCGCCGAGGACAGCACGCGGCGCGATTACGAGCGCGATTCAGCCGAGCGCTTCCGCGAGGCGCTGGCGGCGATGCTGCCGGTGTTCGCCCGCTTCCGCGCGGGCTTTGCCGGCAAGGCGAGCCCCGTCCATTTCTGGTGGGGCAGCTTCGATTTGGCAGTGAGCTTCTTTTCCGGACGGCCGGCGCCGCCGCACCCCGGCGGGATGCCAGGCCTGCCCGACCGCATCACCCGCGAAGCCTACAGCCACGAAGTGACGAGCGGTGGTTTTTGGGGCGGCGGGGTGACCCCCGCCGAGCCCTTCTTTTACAGCTACATTTATCCTGAGCCCGACGGTTACCGCTCGGCGAAGGTCGCCCACGGCCGGTTCGACGAGGGCTTCGGCGAGTTCGTCTTGCCCTATGCCGACGTGCGCGCCTCAGCCGATCCGGAGCGGATGCTCGGCGAGTTCCTGCAGTCGGCCTATGACTCCGCCGCTGATCTTGCCGGCTGGGACCGCGCCGCGCTGGAGCGCGAGCCCGTCGCGCCATGAGAAAAGGGCGCCGGAATCGCTTCCGGCGCCCTGGTTACTCTCAGCCGGGTAGGCGTTATGCCGCCTTCTTCTCCAGCGCGCCCTTGGCCTGGGCGATGATCGCACTGAACGCCTCGGTCTCGTGCATCGCGATATCGGCGAGCACCTTGCGGTCGAGGTTGATGCCGGCGAGCTTCAGCGCGTGGATGAACTGGCCGTAGGTCATGCCTTCGGCGCGGACCGCGGCGTTGATCCGCTGGATCCACAGCGCGCGGAAGTTGCGCTTCTTCACCTTGCGGTCGCGATAGGCGTACTGACCGGCCTTCTCGACCGCCTGGCGGGCAACGCGGATCGTGTTCTTGCGGCGGCCGTAATAGCCCTTCGCCTGCTCAAGGACGCGCTTGTGCTTGGCGCGGGTGGTCACACCCCGTTTGACTCGTGCCATGAGGGGACCTCCTTACTTCAGGCCGTAGGGGGCCCAGGACTTCACGCGCGCCACGTCGGCGTCGCTCAAAATCTCGGTGCCGCGGTTCTGGCGGATATATTTGGCGTTGTGGCTGATCAGCCGGTGGCGCTTGCCCGCGACCCCGTGCTTGATCTTGCCCGTCGCCGTGAGCTTGAAGCGTTTCTTGACGCCGCTCTTGGTCTTGAGCTTGGGCATTTCTGTCTCCTCGACATTTTGAACGGCCGCGGCAGCCCTTGAAGCCGGGCGCGTTCGATTGTTCCAGAGGCTGGAAGAGCCGGCGCCTATAGAGGGGAGCGGCCGCTCTTGCAACCTACCACGGCAGCTCGGAACCGTTGCGGCGCAGGAACTTGCCCGTGTCCTCGAGCGAGAGGCGCTCGATCAGCTTGCGCATGTCGCCCACGCTTTCCTCCGACGTGATTTCGGCGCCGCCGCCGCCCATGCGCGTCTTCACCCAGCCGGGGCTGAGCGCGACTGCCGCGACGCCGCGGCCGCGCGCCTCGATCGCGAGGCAGCTCCAGGCCATGTTCAGCGCCGCCTTCGACGTGCGATAAGGCACCCAGCCGCCGCCGGCATCGCCGATGCTGCCCATGCCGCTCGAGATGGCGATCATCTTGCCGCCATCGGTCATCTTCGCAAGCAACGCGTGCCCAAGTTGGTAGGGGGCGATCGCGTTGACCATCATCATCCCTTGCCAGTCGCGCGCATTCTGGGCCCCATCTGTGTTCATCGGATGATTGGTGCCGGCATTGGCGATGAGCAGCTCGAGTGGGCCGCCGATCTTCGCGGGGAAGGCAGCGACCTGGTCGGCATCGGAGAGATCGAGCGCTTCGACGCGGACGCGGAGCGCGTCGAGCTCCGGGCTGGACTGTCGCGCCGTGGCGATCACGTCCCAGCCCTCACGCGCATATTGAGTCGCGAATTCGAGGCCGATGCCGCGGTTGGCGCCGGTGATCAGGACTGTAGGCATGGGCTGCAAACGCGGGCGCGGCCGAAAGGATCAGACGGCAACGCTCAGTGGCACTTGAAGCGCTCGAACGGCTCCAGGCAT
>DATDDW010000181.1:0-2856 GCA_036523615.1 Sphingomicrobium sp. | reverse complement strand
ACGTTAGATGACCCTTGATTATCTAGGTCATATAGGTTCATTATGAGACATTGAATCCCATGCGCAATAGAGGAGCGATTGTGTCAACCGATGAACGCGCCAGCGACACCCTCGCGCCGGTCTACCGCACTGGGGTGGCCGCCCGGCTCGCGGGTATTCCAGTCGAAACGCTCCGGGTATGGGAGCGCCGGTATCACATCGTCGGACCCCGATTGAGTCCCCGCGGCCATCGGCTCTATTCCGCCGCCGACGTAAGCCGCCTGGTCCTGATCAGACAGCTGGTCGATCTTGGCAGCCCCATCGGCTCGGTCGCGGGCCTGCCGCTTGCAGCACTGCGCGACATGCGGGCTGCGGCGGCCGCGGCATCGCACGGCATGTCCATTGGACCGGAAGCGTCGCCGAGACCTCTTCGGGTCGCGTTGGTTGGCGAAGCGCTCACGGAGCAGGTCGCCCGCGAAGGCGCCTTGCGGTCGACGCTGGAAATCGTCGCGACCTGCGCTGCACCGGCCGGCGCCGCGGAGGCGCTCCAAGAGGTCGCAGCCGACGTGTTGGCAATCGATTTACCGACGCTTCAAACCGAAGCGATCGCGACCGTGGAAGCCTTGGCCCGGGCGGTCCGCGCTCGACACGTGGTCATCGAGTACCGATTCGCCCCTTCAGCGGTGGTGGGCGCGCTACGCGACCGGGGCTACTCGTTGGTGCGCGCGCCGCTCGATGCCGATGAGCTCGAACGACTATGCCGCGACGTGATCCCGGCGGGCGCGATCCCTGCGCCATCGCGATCGTCGCTGCTTCCCCTCGAAGCGGTCCCGGGGCCGCGCTTCGATGAACAGTCTCTGACCCGGCTTGTGCATGCGCTGACCACCCTGTACTGCGAATGCCCGCACCACCTCGTCGACCTTTTGCGCAGCCTCGGCACCTTCGAGCGCTACAGTGCCGAATGCGCGAACCGCAGCCCGGCCGACGCTCTGCTGCATCGATATCTGCAGCGCGTCGCCGCTTCCGCGCGCGTACTGTTCGAGGATGCGCTCGTACGTGTCGCCCGAGCGGAGGGTTACGCGCTTCCCCTCGACACGGGCAAGGGGAGTAGCGAGGCTTGAATGCGGGAGTGGTGATCCGCTGCCGCACGCGTGCTGGTGACGCTGGCACGAGCAGACGTCACCAGCTCTAATTCATTCCGTCAGCACGAAGGTCACTTTCAGGATGACCTTGTAGCCGACCACCTTTCCGTTGTTGATCGAGACCTCCTGGTCCTTCACCCATGCGCCCTTGACGTTCTTCAATGTCTTGTTGGCGCGATCTACACCCTGCACGATTGCATCCTCGAAGCTCTTGGTGCTGATGCTGCTGATTTCGGTGATACGGGCGACGGTCATGGTAGGACTCCTTTGAACGATGGGCGAGGGTTCGCCCCATTGACATCATAGGCGCGTGGCACAGACGTGGTGGCTGGGCGCGCTCTACTTCACGCTCCGACGCGATGACAGGTCGCTCAGCCTTCGCCGGTCGCCTTGGATACTTCCGCGAGAAACGCCTTCTCCTTGTCGCTGACCCGCACGCCGCCGAAGCCGAGAAAGCCGCCCTCGGACGACGCATTGGCGGCCTTTTCGGCGATCTCGACCAGCATCTTGCGATAAGCCGTCGCCTCCTCGGGCGTCGCCTTGCGGGTAACGAGGTCGGCTGCGGCTTTCACGCGCTCGAGCACGGCGGTCTTGAAATTCTGCATCTGTTGCTCGCGCGAACCTTCGCCGAGGAGCTCCTTGGGGTCCGGCATTCCGGGCAGGCTGCGGTCTGCTGCGAGCGACGAGAAGAGCTCGAGGCTGCTGGCCGACTTGAGCGCCTCCGCCATGCCGCCCGCGCCGGCCGCGGCCTCCTTGATCGAGGCAAACAGTCCGGAGGGATCCGACGCGGCGACGCCGGACGCGACCATCGAGGGCGCGAGGCGCAGCAGCGTCCATTCTTCAAGGGTAAAGCTCGCCTTCGTGGCCATTTCGTCTCCTATTCTTTGGTGATCTCGACGCGCCGCGCCTCGGCGTCGGTCGTGCCGGAACCGACCTCGACGAACATCGGTGGTTTCATCTGGATGTTCGCTTCGGGCACGCCGGCCGCCACAAGCGCATCGCGAACCGCTACGGCACGGTTCTTCGCGAGCGCCTCGTTCGTCGCGGCGTCGCCGGTCTTGTCGGTGTAACCCGTGATCGATGTCTTCAACGAATCCTTCTTGATGGCGTCGGCGATGGCCCCTATGACCTTGGACCCGTCGGCGCCGATGGCGGCCGAGCTGCTGTCGAAGTAAATCTTGGCCGGGAAAGTCGCCGCGCCCGTGACAACCGGTGCTGACGGTGGCGCGGACGTTGTCGCCGCGGGAGCCGACGCGGGTGCAGGGGCGGGCGTTTTCGGCGCGAACAGCCACCACAACACTCCCAGGACGACGATGCCGAGCAGCCACGGCCACCATTTCGCGAGGCCCGTCGTGCCCGCCGTGGCGGCGGCGCCGCTGGCGGTCATCGCCGCGCTTCCGGCCGTGGCCGCGCCGCCCGCGATCGCCGCGCCGGCACGCCGCGCGGTGTCGGCCGCCGCCTCGCCCGCGCCGCCAAGCCCGGCGAGAAACGCCCCCGGACTCGCGAAGCCCAGCGCGCTCGCCATGCGCCCGTCGAGCTTGCCCTGCAGGTTCGCGCCCTGGCTCGAGAGCAGCGAAGCGAGCGAGCCCGCGTTGAGTCCGCGCTCACCCACGAGCTTCTTCAGCAGCATCAGGACGACGGGCACGACCATCGCGAGGAGGCTGGAAGCCGACGAACTCTTGACGCCGCTACTCGACGCAAGCGCGCTGACGAGGGCGTCGCTCTTATCACCGAA
>DATDDW010000180.1:0-8825 GCA_036523615.1 Sphingomicrobium sp. | reverse complement strand
GATCGTCTAGCCGCGCTTTCGCCGGTCGATCAGCCATGTTGCCACCGCGAAGAGGGCGCCGATCGCGAGGCCGATCAGCACGCCTTTCAACGGATTGCGGATCGACAGCCCGAAGAAGAAGCCGAGAAGGATGAAGAGGGTAAGGAAACATCCTCCGGCGCGGGTGCTGCGGCTTTCCATGGCGGCGGCCATGACAGAGCGCCGGCCAAACACCAACGGCGTATCGCACATGGTCAATGACTCATTGACGACATTCGTCCGGGGTCCCGAAACTGCGGCTGCGGTAGAGGGGCCCCATGGACACGCCCTTCATCAACGGCCGCGTCGCGCTGGCCGACGCCGCCGAGCTGATCGACCGCTATGGCACGGAGGCGCGGGTCGAGGCCGCAGTGCGCGCCGAGCGCAGCCGCAACGACGGCAATGTCGCGCGCTTCTGCCACTGGCGGCAGATCGAGCGGGTAATCGAGACGCTGAGCAGCGACGAGATCCACGGCACCGTCCACTAAGCTGTTGATTTGATTTAACCTCGGGCCGTCATCGCCTGTCCGCGGCGTCGTTCAGACTGGCGCCGTTCAGGAGGCCTGTCTAAGGCTTGGCCGCAGATGATCGGGCGGGGTTCCTGGGGAGAGGCCGCGCGGCTGCTGTGCGCGGCCGCCACGGTCGCGCTCGTTCCCGCTCCCGCGCTTGCCCAGCAGCCGGCGCCGCCGCAGCAGCCGCCGAGCGATCCGGCGCAGCTCGACCCCAACGCGCCGCTGGCGCCGATGCCCGATCTCGGCGTCGACTGGCCCGACCTCAACGTCAAAGAGACGCCGTCGCAGCCCGCCCCGCCCGCGGCCGCGCCGCCGAAGACGAAAAAGCGCGCGCCGGCCAGCGTCGCCAATGAACAGGGGCAGATCCGCTACAGCGTTGCGGTCGAGGGCCTGGCGGCGATCGGCGGCGCCGAGGACCTGCTCAAGGCTTTTCGCTCCCAATCCACACTCGAAGCCGAACGCAAGAAGACTGCCAACGCCGCGCAGATCGGTCGGCGCGCCAGCGCCGACGCCGACCTTCTCGCGCAATTGCTGCGCAGCCAGGGCTATTACGACGCCGTCGTCGAGCCGAGCACCGAAGGCGCCGGCGGCCAGCTCCGCGTCGTGCTCACCGCCGAGCCCGGCCCGCAATATCGCTTCGCCTCGGTCGAGCTTCCCGGGCTCGACGCCGCCGGTCCCGAGGCGGCGAAGCTGCGCGAGGTGTTCGCGGTCAAGGCCGGCGATCCGGTCATCGCCACCGATGTGATCGCCGCCGGGACCGCACTGACCCGGGCGCTTGGCGAGCAGGGCTTTGCCGAGGCCAAGGTCGGCGACCAGGACATCGAGGTCGATCACCAGACGCACCTCGCGAGCCTCACTTTGCCGGTGAGCCCGGGCCCGGTCGCGCGCTTCGGCAGGCTGCGCGTCAGCGGGCGGCCCCCGTTCAGCGCGCATCACGTCGCAATCATCGCTCGCTTCAGGCCGGGCGATCGCTTCGAGCGCTCGAAGCTCGAGGATCTGCGCCGCGCGCTGATCGCCACGACGCTGGTCGCCAATGCCGACATCCGGGTGGTGCCGGCCGATGGCGGGCGCATCGCCGACATCGATGTGCGTTTGGACCCCGCGCCGTCGCACACCATCGCAGGGGACCTTGGCTACGGCACGGGGCAGGGCATCCTCATCGAGGGCAGCTGGACCGACCGCAACTTCTTCAACCCCGAAGGCGCGCTGACTCTGCGCGGCATTCTCGGCACCAGGGAGCAGCTCGCCGGCGTCGAATTTCGCCGCAGCAATTTCCTCAAGCGCGATCAGGTGTTCGACCTGCAATTCACGGGGTCGCACCAGAAGTTCGACGCTTACGAGGCGCGCACCATCCTGCTCGCCGGGTCGATCGAGCGGCAGAGCAACTTCATCTGGCAGAAGAGCTGGACCTGGACCTACGGCGCCGAGCTTCTGGCGACCGACGAGAACGGCGTGTTCAGCCCCGACGGGCTCAAGGACACGCGAACCTTCCTCATCGCCGCCGCACCGCTCAGCCTCGGCTATGACGGCAGCGACAATTTGCTCGACCCGACCACCGGCTTCCGCCTGAGCGGCCGCCTGAGCCCCGAATATTCGGGCCACGGCGGCACCTTTGGCTATGCCCGCACGCAGTTCGACGCGAGCGCCTACCGGCCGGTGTCCGACCGCGTGGTGGTCGCCGGGCGAGTCCGTGTCGGCACGATCGTCGGCGCCGACCTGTTCAGCATCGCCCCCTCGCGGCGCTTCTACTCGGGCGGCGGCGGATCGGTGCGCGGCTACGGCTACCAGCAGCTCGGGCCCAAGGCGATGGACGGCAGCCCGATCGGCGGCCGCGGGCTTGCCGAGTTCGGGCTCGAAAGCCGCATCCGCCTGCGCCAGTTCGGCGGCAATTTCGGCGTCGTGCCCTTCGTCGACGGCGGCACGCTGACGAGTAAGGCGCTTCCCGACATGAAGGACTGGCGCTTCGCCGCCGGAATTGGCGCGCGCTATTATTCGAGCTTCGGCCCGATCCGCGTCGACGTCGGCGTTCCGCTCAACCGGCAGAAGGGCGACGGGCCGTTCGCCGTGACCGTGTCCCTCGGACAGGCGTTCTGATGAACGACGCCGCGCTCGTCGCCGAAGGCGCGCCGCCGCCGCCGCAGCGCCGGCTTCGCCGCGACTGGAAGTGGCGGCTCTTGAACGAGCTGTTCGCGCTGTTCGTCGCACTGCTGTTCGTCCTCGCCGCGCTCCTGGTGCTGCTCGACAGCGCGCCCGGCCACCGCTTCATCGTCGACCAGATCGCCAGGCTTGAGACCGCATCGGGCCTGCGCATCCGCATCGGCCGGATCGACGGCTCGATCTTCGGCAAGTCGCAACTGCGGAACGTCAGCGTCGCCGATCCCAACGGCGTCTTCCTGACCTCGCCAGACATCAAGCTCGATTGGGCGCCGGGCGCATGGTTGGAGAACAAACTCCATGTCGACAGCCTGACCGCCGACCGGGTCACGCTGATTCGCCTGCCCAAGCTCAAGCCGAGCACCAAGAAGGGGCCGATCCTGCCCGGCTTCGATATCCACATCGGCGAGCTTCGCATCGGCCGCCTCGATGTCGGGCCGCAGGTCGGCGGCACCGCGCGAAGCGGGCGCGTGTGGGGCAAGGCCGACGTCCACTCCGGCCGTGCCTTGGTCGAGCTCAAGGTGCTGATGAACAACGGCGGCGACCGTGTCGCGCTGCACCTCGACGCCGAGCCCGACCGTAACAAGTTCGAAGCCGCGGCGCAGGTCAATTCGCCGGCGAACGGGCTGGTGCCGGCGCTGGTCGGCACGCGCCGCGCGATCGACCTGTCGCTCGCCGGCAAGGGCAGCTGGACGCGTTGGCGCGGGGGAGCGTGGCTCGACTTGTCGGGCCGTCCGGCGGCGCGGCTGGCGCTCGGCGTCGACCAGGGCCGCTACCGCTTGAAGGGCCTGTGGGCGCCGGCGCAATTCGTCACCGGCAAGCTGCACCGCCTGACCGAGCCAATGGTCAACGTGCGCGGCGAAGCGACGCTCGCCAACCGAATCCTCGACGGGCAGCTCGCGGTTTTCTCGCCCGAGGTTCGCGCGGTCGCGAAGGGGAAGGTCGACCTCGCCGGCAACCGCTTCGAGGCGATGCGCCTCGGCATCGACCTCACCAAGCCGCCCGCCCTGTTCCCCAACATGACGGGCCGCAACGTGCGCATGGTGTGGACCCTCGACGGGCCGTTCGCCACCGCCGATTATTCCTATCGGCTGACGTCCGATTTCGTGCAGTTCGACAATAACGGCTTCCTCGGGCTTCATGCCGAGGGGAGAGGGCGCTTGTCGCCTTGGCCGATGCGCGTGCCGATCCGCCTCTCGGCGCGAGCGATCACCGGCATCGGCGACGTCGCCGGGGCGATGCTCGCCAATCCCAGCATCGAAGGGTGGCTCAGCATCAACCCGCACTTCGTGCGCGGTGACGGGCTAAGGCTGACCAGCGCCAAATGGACCGGCAAGATCTCCGTCCTGATCGACCTCGTCAGCGGCCAGTTCCAGGTGCTGCTCTCCGGCGCGATGCAGCGCTATTTGGTGCCGGGGCTCGGCATCGTCGACGTGATGACCGACTTGAAGGTCGTGCCCGGCCCCGGCGGCCACGGCAGCCATGTCGTCGGCAGCGCCAAGGCCTGGGTGCGCCGGCTCGACAACAGCTTCTTTCGCGAGCTCACGGGCGGCCTGCCGTGGCTGACGACGAACCTCGAGCGCGGCAACGACGGGATCGTCCATTTCACCAACCTGCAGCTCTATTCGCCCAAGCTTCGGCTCGCGGGCGGCGGCGAGCGCTTCAAGGACGGCACCTTCCACATCCTCGCGAGCGGCCGCCAGGCGAAATACGGGCCGCTCAAGATGGTGCTCGACGGCCATATCGAGCGGCCGCGGATCGACCTGCTGCTCGACCGGCCCAACGACGCGCTCGGTATCCGCGCGATGCACCTGCTGCTCGAGCCGACCCCGGCCGGCTTCAACTATCGCGCCAGCGGCGGCTCCAAGCTCGGTCCATTCACTTCGCTCGGCCAGATCCTGCTGCCCCATAATGCGGCGACGGTGATCGCGATCGCGTCGCTCGACGCCGGCGGAGCGCACGCCAGCGGCAATTTGCGCTCGGACCCCGGCGGCTTCAGCGGCAGGCTGACGTTGGCCGGCGGCACGCTCGGCGGGACCCTCGACTTCGCGCCCGCGGGCGAGGCGCAGCGGATCGACGCACACCTCACCGCCACCAATGCCAACTTCCCCGGCGCCTTCGCCGTGCGCAGCGGCCGCGTCGACGGGATCATCATCCTTGCCCAGGACCGGACGACGGTCGACGGCGTGGTCGACGCGCGCGGGATCGAGGCGAGCGGGATCACGCTGGCGCGGCTCACCGCGAATGCGAAGCTGGTCAACGGCAGCGGCCAGGTGCGCGCCGCCTTCGCCGGCCGCCGCGGCGCCGCGTTCGCTTTCTCCACGCTGGCCGACGTCTCCCCCGACACGATCCGGCTGACCGGCAGCGGGCGCATCGAGCGCCAGCCGCTGGTGCTCAACCAGGCGGCGGTGCTGACCCGGTCGGGCGACGGCTGGGCGCTCGCGCCGACCAGCCTCACCTTTGCCGGCGGCAATGCCGTCGTCTCCGGGCGCAGCGGCTCGCGGCCCGAAGTCCACGCCGAGCTCGGCGGGATGCCGCTCGAAGTGCTCGATCTCCTCTGGCCCAACCTTGACCTGTCGGGGTCGGCGACCGGGCGGCTAGATTATGCTTGGAAGGGCAACCGCAGCGGCCGGCTCGACCTCAAGGTCCGCGGGCTCAGCCGGGCGGGGCTGGTCCTGGCGTCCAAGCCGATCGACGTCGGCGTTGCCGCGATCGTCAGCGGTAACCAGGCAGCGCTGCGGGCGGTCGCGGCGAGCGACGGCGCGATCGTCGGCCGGGCTCAGGCGCGCTTCGCGCCATTGGGCGGCGGGCCGCTCATGGCCGAGCTGTTGAACGCGCCTTTGTTCGCCCAGCTGCGCTACGCCGGGCCGGCGGATACCTTGTGGCGCCTCACCGGCAGCGAGGTGATCGACATGTCGGGCCCGCTCGCCGTGGGCGCCGACATCAGCGGCCGTCTTGCCAACCCGGTGATCCAGGGCTCGCTGCGCACGCAGAACGGGCGCCTCGAAAGCCAGGTCACTGGCATGGTCATCGAGCAGCTGTCGAGCCAGGCGCGCTTCTCCGGGCCGCAGCTGATCTTCAGCCAGATTTCCGGGACCACGACGGGCGGCGGAAGCGTTAGCGGCAACGGCTCGGTCACCTTTTCCGGCGGAAAGACTTTGCTCGACCTCAAGTTCAGCGCGAACCAGGCGCTGCTCCTCAATCGCGACGATGTCGCCGCGCGCGTCACCGGCCCGCTCCAGATCCGCTCGGACGCGAACGGCGGCACCATCTCGGGCGACCTGAAGCTCAACAAGGGCCGCTTCCAGCTCGGCCGCGCCAGCGCCGCTTCGGTGCCGCAACTCAACGTACGCGAGGTGGGGCTGGATTCGGGCGACGTGATCGAGCCCGCCGCGCTTCATCCGTGGCACCTCAACATCAAGCTTGCCGGCGGCGAGCTCAATGTCGCGGGCCTGGGGATCAGCAGCCGCTGGCGGACTAACCTGCAGATCGGCGGGCTTGCCGATGCGCCGCGCTTCACCGGGCGGGCCGACCTGATCCAGGGCAATTACGACTTCGCCGGCCGCATCTTCCGCCTCGACCGCGGGATCATCCGCTTCCGTGGCGAAAGCCCGCCCGATCCACAGCTCGACATCCACGCCCAAGCGGCGGTCCAGGGGCTCGACGCCAGCGTCAACGTGCAAGGCACGGGCCTCAAGCCCGAGATCACCTTCGCCAGCTCGCCGCCGCTGCCGCAGGACGAGCTGCTGTCGCGGATCCTGTTCGGCACCTCGATCACCAACCTGTCGGCGCCCGAGGCGCTTCAGCTCGCCTCGGCCGTCGCCGCGCTGCAGTCGGGCAACGGCAGCCTCGACCCGATCAACGCGCTGCGCCGCGCGGTTGGGCTCGATCGCCTGCGCATCGTTCCCGCCGATGTCGCCACGGGGCAGAAGACCGCGATCGGCGCGGGCAAGTACATCACCCGCAAATTGTACGTGGAAGTCGTGACCGACGGTGCCGGCTATTCGGCGACGCAGGTCGAATATCAGATGACGCGCTGGCTCTCGCTGCTCTCGACCGTGTCCACGATTGGCCGCTCGAGCGCGAGCATCCGCGTCAGCAAGGACTATTAGGCGGTCCCACTGCCGCCGACGGACTAACGAATGAGAAGATCCAGCTGGCGACGCACGCGCCCGATTGCCTGTGCGCCTCACTCTTGGCTAGGCTCTGAGGGACACCAGGGGAGGGGACCTCACGGCATGAAAAACTGGAACGTGCGCAAGGCGGTGGTCGCTCGCGAGGACATGCCCGAGCAGCACCGGCTGAAGCAGTCGCTCGGCTGGCCGCACCTCGTCGCCTTGGGCGTCGGCGCGATCGTCGGCACCGGCATCCTGACCCTGATCGGCGTCGGCGCCGGCAAGGCCGGGCCAGCGGTGATCCTCTCCTTCGCCATTGCCGGAATCATCTGCGCCTGCGCCGCGCTGGCTTATGCTGAAGTCGCGACGATGATCCCCGCCTCGGGATCGGCCTACACGTACTCTTACGTCGTCTTCGGCGAGCTGATCGCGTGGATGATCGGCGTTGCGCTGATCCTCGAATATACGTTGGTGGTCAGCGCGGTCGCCGTCGGTTGGTCCGGCTATGCGGCCGGCTTTCTTAAGTCTGTGGGCCTTGGCCTCCCCGACGCGCTGATTCAGGGGCCGACGCTCGGCGGGGTGATCAATCTTCCGGCGATCTTCATCATCTGGGTCGTCGCTCTGCTGCTGATCGCCGGAACGCGCGAAAGCGCGACGCTCAACGCGATCCTCGTGCTCATCAAGATGGCGGCGCTGGCCCTGTTCATCGCGGTCGCGCTGCCGGTGTTCGACGCCAACCACTTCCACCCGTTCATGCCTTTCGGATTCCCGAAGAGTGGCCCGTCGGGCAGCGAGGTCGGCGTGATGGCCGCCGCGGCCATCATCTTCTTCGCCTTCTACGGCTTCGATGCGATCGCGACCGCCGCCGAGGAAGCGAAGAACCCCAGCCGCGATCTCGCCATCGGCATCGTCGGATCGATGCTGGTGTGCGTCGCCATCTACATGGCTGTCGCCGCCGCAGCGAT
Organism: Sphingomicrobium sp.; assembly: GCA_036523615.1. Taxonomy (GTDB): domain Bacteria; phylum Pseudomonadota; class Alphaproteobacteria; order Sphingomonadales; family Sphingomonadaceae; genus Sphingomicrobium. The sequence continues at coordinate 1,061 of DATDDW010000180.1, read as the reverse complement.
CGGCGCCGTCGCGTACACGGGTTTCGCCAACAGCCCCGAGCCGCTCGCGCTGATCCTGCGCGAGATCGGAAAGCCGTGGGCGGCGCGCGTCCTCGGGGCGGCGGCTGTGATTGCGCTCCCGACGGTGATTCTCGCCTTCTTCTACGGGCAGAGCCGCATCTTCTTCACCGTCGCCCGGGATGGCCTGCTTCCGCCGAGTCTGGCGCGCGTGTCGCGGCGTGGCACGCCGGTGCGCATCACTATTTTCACCGCGGTCGTCACCTCGGTTTTCGCCGGGCTGATCCCGCTGGCGTCGATCGCCGCGCTGGCGAACGCGGGAACGCTCGCTGCCTTCGTCGCGGTATGCTCGGCAATGCTGACGTTGCGGCGTCGCGAGCCGAACACCGAGCGCAAGTTCAAGACTCCGCTGCCATGGGTTGTCGGCACGATAGGCATCCTTGGCTGCCTTTACCTGTTCTACAGCCTGCCGAGCCGCACGCAGCTCTTCTTCGTCGCCGCGCAGGTGATTGGGCTGATCCTCTACGCGATCTACGGCAGCCGCGCGGCGGAGCGGGCGCGTGTCGCATGAGGCGGCGGCGCTGAGCGAAGCCGAAGCGGAGCGTCCGTCGCGCTCGTCGATCGTCGCGCCGCTCGTCGCGATGCTGCTGATCCCGGCGGTTCTCGGCAGCTCCAAGACCATCTTCAACGACGGCGACGTCAGCTGGCACATCGCGACCGGCCAGTGGATCCTCGATCACCACGCGATCCCCCACGTCGATCCTTTCTCCTACACCTGGCTCGGCAAGCCCTGGGTGCCGATCGAATGGCTGGCCGAGGTGCTTTACGCATCGGCGTACCGGCTCGCCGGCTACGGCGGAGTCGCCGCGCTCGTGACCGCCGCGCTGATGGCGCTTCACGCGATCGTCTATTTCAACGCCAGCCGCTTCCTCCGCTCGGCGCTTCTGCCGGTCGTGGCGATGGACTTCGTGCTGGTGCCGATGCTGCTCGCCCGCCCGCACGTGCTGAGCTGGCCGCTGCTCGCGCTGTGGACATGGCTGATGCTTCGCGCCCGCGAGCAGGAC